>JBJEXA010000141.1:0-10348 GCA_051885335.1 Oxalobacter sp.
AGCTCAGTGTATTTTCCCCATTGCCCACCAATACGTCCATCGCTGTTGTCGAAAACAAGCTCCACAGAGGCTCTACCTGCCGGTTTCCGGGTCGTGGTTCCGTTGAAAATAACATCTTTCATTGATTCGCCCCGCAGTTCGGACGCACGGGATTCTCCGAGCACCCAGCGGACAGCATCCATAATATTGGACTTTCCACAGCCATTTGGTCCGACAATCCCATTCAGTTTACCCTGAAAACGGATGGTTGTCGGATCAACAAATGACTTGAATCCTGACAGTTTGATGGACGTTAATTTCACACAGAAAAAAGAAAATAAAGTAAAGCATAATCATACCGCAGAAGCGATTTACGACTGTACGCTTTTTCTCTCTTACTCCACCAGTACCTTAATTATTTATGTTTGCTGTATGTCGGGATTCTTTCCAGTTTAGTTGAGAAAAAACAGCTATCAATGCAGGATGATTATAGTTTTTTACATTTTTACATTTTTTCTGACAGCCAATTTTCGGTATACTGGAACAATTTAGAGGGAGGAGTCAGGTTATGCGGAAATTTACAGCGGGATTGCTGGCAATGTTAGTTGCAAGTGCCTTTGCAACATCCCCTGTATCGGCATCTGTGAAAAAAATAACCATGGCTGTACCTGCCAAAAAAACGGATACAAAGAAAACTGTTTTAAAAGACAATAAACCAATAAAAGCAACGATAAAAAACGCGGATAAAAAGAAAACGGCGACAAAAAAAACCACCAACGTCAAGACTGTCACCTCAATCAAAGAAAAAGTTGGGAAAGCCAGCACAAAAAACCAAGGAAAATCCGATGTTGTCAATCATAGTCAAGACCGACAGTCCATTGTTGCCAGACAGTCTGTGAAAACCACATTAACCAAAACTGCCGTCATAAAACAGGCATTGGCCAAAACAGCTGCTCAGCATCCATCCAAGAAAACGGAATCTGTGATAGCCAAGACGCCTGATGCGTCTACCTATACACAGCCAGTTTCTCTGAACACTTACAGGCAGCCTATCTCACCAGTACATACCGTATCAGCTGCACCATTGCCTGCTTTTACAACATCAGGTGGATCCCTTCATTCAGAAAGCACTTTTAAAATAACGGTTCCACAGTCAGCTTCTGTAACGCCACCGATTTCTTCCTTTGGCAAATCCAGCAGTATGCCTACAACCTTCAACACATCTTCTAATGCATCCCTGCCAAGCCAGAGACCGATTTATGTGAACGAAACACCGAATGGTCCAGAAACCCGTGCCAAAGCGGCTTTGGTACTGGATGAAAACAACCTGAAAATCCTTTATGAGCGCAACAGTACTTCCCGTATGCCAATGGCCTCCATCACAAAACTGATGACAGCTCTGGTCGTCGTTGAGACAATGCAGGATATGAATCAGGTACTTGAAATTTCTGATGAAGACATTGACTGGATCAAAGGCACTGGTTCAAGGTTGAAAATCGGTACACGGCTGACCCGGAGAGAAATGCTACATCTGGCCTTGATGAGCTCTGAAAACCGTGCTGCTTCTGCATTGGGCCGTTATTATCCAGGAGGCAGAGAAGCATTTGTCAACGCCATGAATCTGAAAGCGGCGGTACTGGGCATGACAAATACCCGGTTTGTGGATACCAATGGCCTCTCTCCACAGAACGTCTCCTGTGCACGGGATCTCGCAAAACTGGTCATGGCAGCAGCCGAACATCCGCTTATCCGTAAATACTCCACGGCGGAATACCATACGGTTTACGATGGTGAAAAAAACCTGAGTTATGGCAGCACCAACCGGTTGACCCATAGTTCAAACTGGAAAATTCAAGTCCAGAAAACCGGTTATATCCGCGAAGCAGGGCAATGCCTGGTCATGAAAACCACCATTGATGGCCGTCCGATTGTAATGGTTTTGCTGAATGTCGTAGGACCAAAAGGGGCACGCATTGTTGATGCCCAACAAATCAAGAACTGGCTAACACATAGCAATACCACTTCCAGCTCTTTCTTCAGCAGCAACCGGACATCATCAAACCGTAACACATCTTTCAGTGAGGATGATTTTTACAACTGACTTCTTCCTTCTTGGTCTGCGGTCGGTTATGAACGTCTAATCCTGCAATTGAACCGCTTTCCATCAACAGCTCTTTACCTATTCGAATCCGCTTTCTCTATAATGATCAGATCAAAAACATATTGAGGGAAAATATATGGAATTCAGTGAAGTTGTGAGAAAGCGCCGCTCTATTCGGGATTTTGATGAAAAACCGATTGATAACGCTGTTCTGAAAGCAATTGTCGAAGAAGCCCAATGGGCACCTTCCTGGGTCAACTCCCAACCTTGGAAAGTCTATATCGCAACTGGTGATACCTTGAAAGCCATCAAGAAAGACCATCTTGCCAAGGCTCAGGCTGGTAAAAGCGGCAACTCTGACTTCAAACGAGCTGACCGCGAATCCTTCGGCGCATTTCCGCTCAAAAATATGCAGACACTCGGTGCACATCTCAGTACCTACCTGAACAATGACTTCAAAGAATTCAATGCAGCACAAAACCGCCTTTACCGATGCAGTGCAGCAGTCTATATCACCATTCCGAAGGGCTCTCCTGAATGGGCCATCATGGACATGGGCGGTTTTGGACAGACTTTAATGCTAAGTGCCGCCAGTAGGGGGATTGATTCTATTCCCGCTTATGAATTTGTGAAATTCCCTGATACGGTCCGCAACTATCTGGACATTCCAGATGATGAGTTGGTCGCTATTGGAATCGGTCTGGGCTATGCTTCCGGTATTGCGATGAATGGCTACCGTTCCCCAAGGGTTCCTTTAAATGAGATGCTGGTCATCAAAGAATAGTGTCCTGATAGATGGAGAACGGATGATGAAACGTTTTATTGCTGCTTGGATGCTGTTGTTGCCATGTTTTTCTGCCCAAGCAGCAGGACTAGCTGATGGGGTATTCATGGATTATGACTGGATTAAAAGCCATGCCCAGCTGATTGATACAACTGTCAGCAACCACATCTATGCGATCGCACCTACAGATCAAGACATTCAAGACCATACCGGACTGATTATTGAAATCCCCATCAATCTGAAAAATGGCGATACGATGTATCTTGGCTATGAGCAGGCTGACTGCGAGAAAAAACAGATCATCACCCTTTCCAGCAGATTCAATTACCTGAACGGAAAAATCACAACAGAATGGACCAACCAGAAACACGCCTTGCAGAAAGCCGAATGGCGGACAATGACGGGGGATGATTATCATGACAGCCAACTCAGGAAACGGATAGATTTTCTATGCAGAATAACCAATAAAACCCCTGATTCAAAGACCGTCTTCCAACAGATTCCCTAGAAATAATCTGAAGCGGAGGAAAAACACCCGATGTATAGCAAGTACATCGGGTGTTTCATCTGCGGGCAACCGAAAATTACAGAAAACTGAAAAGAGACGAAAAAATCACGGATTCTCTTCAATTTTCTGAAGATATTATACATGCCCCCTTTTCCACAAATTATCCCTAAGCTATACCACAACATTATCCACTGACTTTTCAACGGATTGCTGTGGATAAATGAGACTGGCGAAAAAAAAGCCCGCTGACAATTCAACGGGCAAGGTAAAAAGACTGGCATAATGCAGACCTACATTGACCAGAGGAGACTTTCTGTACCAATGTTTATCAAGTCTACCAAGGGGATTGTATCTTACCATTCTCATAAATGCAAATAAGAATTATTCTTATTTAATAGCAGACTAACTCATTCATCCTGTCTTTTGACAAAAACAACAAAAAATGGAACACGAAGGAAAAGGTTTGCGCAGAACAAAGAATTAGTAAGGCAAAACTTATCCTTGAAAGGACTCTTCAGCAACACAATGAAACGGTTTTTGAGATGAAGAGACTACGAAACGGTCAACATGACGGTTTGAGGCAATTCCCGTCACTATAAAGGCGGTTTTGAAGCGGAGATTGGGGCATGACAGTTTTGCTCGCTATTGCAGGTAACAGCCTTAATATGGACTGATCCAATGTCTAATAGAAAAGGGCGGAAAAAATTTCCTGCCCTTTTGCTTTTTTCCCAAGAAATTACTGAATTGGTTCTCTGAATGGATGCTGCAGGACCAACGTTTCTTCACGGTCAGGTCCTGTAGAGACCATAGCAATTGGTCGATCAACCAATTCAGAGATACGCCTGATATAATTCTGAGCATTCTGTGGAAGGTCTTCAAAACGTTTTGTACCAATAGTATTTTCTTTCCAACCAGGCATTTCTTCGTAGATAGGTTCACAACGGACAACATCATCCGCATTGGAAGGGAAAGTATCAATAACTTTGCCATCCACCCTATAACCGACGCAGATCTTGATGGTTTCCAAACCATCCAATACGTCAAGTTTTGTCAGGCAGAGACCACTCAACCCATTCAACTGAGCGGAACGGCGCAGCAATGCTGCATCAAACCAGCCACAACGACGTGGACGCCCAGTGACCGTGCCGAATTCCATACCAACAGTTGACAGATGTTTACCAATACCTACATTGGTATCCAATTCAGAGGGGAAGGGACCTGCTCCAACGCGAGTGGTATAGACCTTTGTAATACCCAAGATGTAATGAAGCATCCCCGGTCCAATACCAGCGCCAGCAGCTGCATTGCCTGCAACACAATTGCTGGAAGTGACATAAGGATAGGTTCCATGATCCACATCCAGCAAGCTGCCTTGAGCCCCCTCAAACAAAAGGTTCGCTCCTTTTGCATAGGCTTTGTTAAGGGCTGAAGAAATATCTGCAATCAATGGTTTGACACGGGGAACCATCGCCAGGGTATCATCGAGAGTCTTCTTGTAACTGACAGGCTCAGCACCCAGATAATTTTCTAAGACAAAATTATGATAGTCCATATTCTGCCTGAGTTTTTCTGCAAATGTATCAGGCTTGAGCAGATCGGCTACCCGGATAGCACGGCGTGCGACCTTGTCTTCATAGGCAGGTCCAATACCTTTACCGGTAGTACCAATCTTGGCACTACCGCGTTTCAGCTCACGAGCAAGGTCAAGCGCAACGTGATATGGCAAGATCAGTGGACATGATTCTGAAATCTTTAGCCGGGAAACAACTTCGATACCAGCGGCTTCAAGCTTGTCAATTTCCCTTAACAGGTCTGGGATGGAAAGGACGCACCCATTACCGATATAACAAGCTGTACCTGGACGCATAATGCCAGATGGCACCAATTGGAGAGCAGTTTTCTGACCACCAATAACCAGTGTATGTCCAGCATTGTGCCCTCCCTGGAAACGGACAACACCCTGAGCATGGTCTGTCAACCAGTCAACGACTTTACCTTTACCTTCATCGCCCCATTGGGTTCCGACTACAATTACATTTCTGGCCATTTTTCAACTCATTTATTACTTATGGTTTTCAGTACCCAGTCTCCACTGACTGCATCCTGTTCCAAACGCTGGCTGCAAGTGAATTCATCTGTCCGATGGACAGAATTCTGTAAATTATAAATGACCGTGACCCCCGCCTTACGCAGTTCACGGACTTTTTTCGCCAAAGCAGGATCATCGCTCCATGGAACCATCACTGCTGGACGTTTTTCTGCTGCTGGCAGAACCCTGGCAAGTTCACGGATATCCAAAGAGAACCCTGTTGCTGGACGTGAACGTCCAAATGCTTCTGCCACAGAATCATAACGTCCACCACGCGCAATCGCATTCGGCAATCCAGGAATATAAGTAGCGAACATGATCCCACTGTGATAGTGATAGCCATGCATGTCAGCAAGGTCGATTGTAACCTTGTCACATTCAGCCTGACCAGCCAGGTACTCCAACTCACGCAAGGCACTGGAAACACCATCCACTACCGGCAAGACTGCCCTGGCTTTTTCAAGGATAGAAACATCCCCATACAGTTCCGGCAAAGCAAGCAGTGCCTTGCGGGTTTCTTCATGGAAATCTGCGGTCAACTCTGACAATCCAGGCATATCTTTGGTTTCAAGCATATCGAAGAGTTGTGCTTCATGCGCTTTTGCCTGTGGATCCAAAGAAACAATCGCTTTCAAGACACCAACATGACTAAGGTCAAGGTTGACATCAGCAAGCCCTACTGCTTTCAACGTTGACAATGCCAGTTTCTGGATCTCTGCATCAGCCTGGATACCCGCACAACCAAAAAGCTCTGCCCCCGCCTGAAGGGGCTCACGGGTCGCCTGAAGACCTGAAGGTCTTGTATGCAGGATACTGCCTGCATAACAGAGACGGACGACCCGGCTACGGTTCATGAGATGGGCATCAATACGTGCCACCTGGGTAGTCATATCAGCCCGGATACCCATTGTCTTACCCGACAGCTGGTCAATAAGTTTGAACGTATCAAGCTCAGTATCCTTGCCAACACCAGTCAGCAGAGATTCCAAGTACTCCAGCATTGGCGGAATAACAAACTCATATCCATAAGAACGGAATTCATCAAGAACCTTTCGACGCAGGTCTTCCATTTTCCTGGCTTCAGAAGGCAGGACATCTGCAATGAACTCTGGTAAAAGCCAATTGGGCATGATTATTAAAGCATTCCAGCAAAAAGGTTAAATGATAATACAATCAGGGACGTATGTTGAGTTATTTTTCACCTGCCCGGTGTTTCAGGAACCTGAAAAACGGTGAAGAAGCATCCAATACCAAGACATTCCTGTTGCTCTTGAAACTTTCACGATAGGACTGAAGACTGCGGTAAAACCTGTAAAATTCTGGATCTTCCCGATAGGCCTGTCCATGGATCCGGGTAGCCTCTGCATCTCCCTGCCCTCTGATCCTGCCAGCCTCCCGCTCAGCGTTATTCAGGATAACAACACGCTGACGGTCGCCCTCTGCACGGATTTTCTTTGCTTCCTCCTCGCCTTTTGCACGGATTTCTGCTGCAACTTTAGCCTTTTCGGATTTCATCCGCTCATAAATGGTGGCCGCCGTCTCATCAGTATAACTGACCCGCTCAAGCCGGGCCTCAACAATCTCAATACCTGTATTCCGGGTCTTTTCTGCCAATAAAGCTGTCAATTCCTTGGGAATCCCGCCTTTTTCCCCTGTCAGGGTATCAGCAAAAGTATGATGTGCCATCACTTCGCTGATTGCTGTCTTCGCTGCCTTGACAATCCGATCCTGTGCCACATCTTCTTTGGCTTCAAAAGAAACATAGTACTGCTGAGGATCAGATATCCGCCACCTGATGATGGAATCAGCAAGGATATGGATACGGTCAGCCGTGACAATATGTTCCGGTTCTGTTGTGCTAGTTGTCTGGATACGGTTATCCAGCAGCATTTCCTTTTGGATTGGCGCAGGCCATTTCATATAAAGCCCTGGCTCAGTCACAACTGCCTGTACCTGTCCAAATCCAAATATAAGGGCATACTGGCATTGGTCAACCACATAAAAACCTGTATATGCTTCTGTCGCCAGAAGCACCAGAGCCAACAGAATACCGATATATTTCATGAACGGCCTCCTCTTGAACGATTCTCACGGCTTCGGGTACCAGTATCTGAATCTGAACGATTATTACGCCTGTCACTACTGGAATATGCAGGCGCGGTATTGTTTCCAGTAGTTTCTGGTCTTTCTGATGCAACACTTCCCTGTGAATCGGCTGGCTGTGGTGAACCGTCTGGCAGTGTAGCAGTCCGTGCCTGTTGTGTACATTCACCCTGCTCTTCCGCCCGGACAGGATAACCGCCACTGTTATAAACAGGTAACCGGACAACCGGTTTTTTTTGGGAATCAATTAGGACTTTGTCGGTATTGGCATATATCTGTTCCATCGTTTCCAGATATAGTCGGTCTTTTGTGACTGCTGGAGCCTGCCTGTATTCCGGCAGTATCTGACGGAACCGTTCTGCTTCCGCCTCTGCCCGGGCAATTACCTGCCTTTTATAGGCTTCTGCTTCTGTCTTGATCTGTTCTGCTTCACCATTTGTTTTCGGCACGATGCTGCTGACATAGTTCTCACTCTCATTCTTCATGCGCTCCACATCCTGTGGTGCATGGTCTGCATCTGCAAAAACTTCTTGAACAGATTGAGGTGGACGGACATTCTGGACAGTAACTCCAGAAACCTCAATGCCAATCCGATATTTTTCAAGCATATCTTGCAACCGCTGACGAACCTGCGCCGTCACCTGGTCGTGGTTCTCATAAAACAGTTCCTTAAAAGTACGCATGACAGCCGCTTCACGGAAAGCGGTTTCTGCACAGAGCCGGATGATATTCTCAGGATTCTTATTGTTGAAAA
Source organism: Oxalobacter sp. (assembly GCA_051885335.1). GTDB lineage: Bacteria > Pseudomonadota > Gammaproteobacteria > Burkholderiales > Burkholderiaceae_D > Oxalobacter. The sequence goes on from JBJEXA010000141.1 coordinate 8,319, forward strand.
CCCAATCCGTCGGGCTAATGATACGGTACTGTACAGAGAATTGGATTTCCACCATATTGTGGTCTGATGTCATCATCAGAGCCTCTTCCGTCTTCCGAGCAGAAAGATTTTCACGATAACCGACCTCAACAGTCTGGATATGACCGGTCTCCACAAACCGATGATTCTGGATGGGCCACGGAAAATGCCATCCCATCCCTGATGAAGTGGTTTTTGTATAACGGCCGAACGTCGAGATGACAGCAGACTGACCTTCGTCAACAATATAGACACCAGACACCATCCAGAAAACCATCACCAGCAATGCGAGAAGCAGCATGACAATGCGAAATCCACGAGCATCATTGTACGGGTCGTCATTCTCTGAATCAGGATCTTCCCCATTACCGTTTTTCTTTTTTTTGAGGCGCAGCAGACCATTCAACCTTTTGTTGAAGTTCTTCCACATTTTGTCCACATCTGGTGGCGGTTCATCATTGTTGAAACTGCTACCATGACCGAAAAGATCATCTCTTATCGGTTCTGGACTGAAGATGTCTGCTGTTTTTTCCATAAAAACCTTACAGATAACCCACTTCAGGAAACCAAGACATTCCAACGTGGATCTGGTATCTCTCCTTTTCCTTCAATGCTGGTTTCTTGTGCCTTGGCATTACCTGCTGCAAACTCCGCAATTGCCTGACGTAGTAAATCAAACCCTGCACCAGTCACGGCACTGACTGAAACTCGACGGATCACGCCTTCTTCATTTCGGTCAATCCCTGGTTCAAGTCCTGCCAGATCAATTTTATTCAGGACAAGCAGCTGCGGCACTTTCTGTGCATTAATTTCTTCAAGAACCTGATTGACCTGTTCAACCTGTTCAAGCCGCATATCGCTGGACGCATCAACCACATGCAGCAGTAGATCAGCATGGATGGTTTCTTCAAGTGTCGCACGGAATGCTGCAACAAGCTGATGCGGTAAATCACGGATAAACCCAACGGTATCCGATATGACAACATTGCCGACGGATTCAATATAAACCCGCCTTGATGTGGTATCCAATGTTGCGAACAGCTGATCAGCGGCATAAGTCCCCGCTTTTGTCATTGCATTGAACAATGTCGACTTTCCTGCATTGGTATAACCGACCAGTGACATGGAGAATGTCCGACTCCGACTACGCGAACGTCGTTGGGTTTCACGCTGACGTTGCAGTTTATCCAGACGGGAACGAAGCATCTTGACACGGTCACCGATCAATCGACGGTCGGTTTCAAGCTGGGTTTCACCCGGCCCACGCAGGCCAATGCCCCCTTTCTGGCGTTCAAGGTGGGTCCATCCCCTGACAAGACGAGTCATCAAATGCTGCAATTGCGCAAGTTCGACCTGGACTTTACCCTCATGGCTTTTTGCGCGCTGGGCAAAAATATCCAGGATCAGACTAGTACGGTCAACAATGCTGAGATCAAGTTTTTTTTCCAGATTGCGCTGCTGCGCCGGTGACAGGGCATGATTGAAGATGACCATATCCGCACCATACAGGTGAACAGCCTGTATGATTTCATCAACCTTGCCACTGCCAACATAAAAAGCAGCATCTGGACTGGATCTTTTGGCAGTTACAGTCAGCACAGGCTCCGCACCGGCAGATCTGGCAAGAAGTGCCAACTCTTCAAGACCTGCTGAAAAACCACCTTTACCGAAATCAACTCCGACCAGGACTGCCTTTACCGTAGCCTTTTCAGGAATCCCCATAACCTCAGGCGTTGCCGTTATCTCCGTTAAGACTGATGGCCTTGGATGGCACGATTGTGGAAATCGCATGCTTATAGACCATCTGGGTAACACTATTGCGCAACAGAACGACATACTGGTCGAAAGATTCAACCTGTCCTTGCAACTTGATGCCGTTGATCAGGTAAATAGATACGGAAATACGTTCTTTACGCAGGACATTCAGGAAAGGATCCTGCAGCATTTGCCCTTTGTTCACACTCATTTTTGCCTCCATATTTGTGTTATGCTGGACTTCCTATCAGAAATCC
>JBJEXA010000142.1:0-2374 GCA_051885335.1 Oxalobacter sp.
AATCACCAGACCGTCTTTTTCCAGGACCTGCGCAATCTTGCTGTCAGAATAGGGCTTTTTCTTGTCTTCAGTGGCAACCAACTGGCGGATTCTCTCACGGATTGCCGTTGCAGACGCTTCGCCACCTCCTTCCATCATCAGATGACTTCCAAAAAAATGCTTCAGCTCAAAGATACCCAATGGGGTCATCATGTATTTTTGGGCTGTCACCCGAGAGACTGTGCTCTCATGTAATCCTAGTGTATCAGCAATTTCGCGTAATACAAGGGGTCTCATGGATGCTGGCCCGGAAGTGAAGAAGTCCTGCTGCCTCTCAATGATGGCTTCAGAGACTTTCAGGATGGTGTCAAAACGCTGGCTGATGTTCCTGATCAGCCATTTTGCTTCTTGGAAGCGGGTGTTCAGCGTTGAACGGTTTGAGGCACTTTTCAGGATGCTGCCATACAACTGGTTGATACGGATTTTCGGCATAGCATCATTGTTGAGTTCAGCATGCCATCGGCCGTCTTCTTTCTTGCAGGCAATGATTTCTGGAATGACGGTGTCTGCGGTATCTGTAGCGTATGCAGTGCCAGGGTGTGGATTGCAGTTCAGGATGACTTTGCGGATTTCGGCAAGGTCTTCATCATCACAGCCGACGGCTTTTTTCAGCCTGGCATAGTCATGCTGGGCAAATGCTTTCAGGTGGTCTTCGACGATTTCCAGCGCATAACGACGGATAATGAACGGGATACCTGGCATCATCTTGACCTGCAAGGCCAGGCATTCTGTGCTGTTCCTGGCTCCGACACCTGCCGGTTCGAAAGACTGAAGACAGGTTAGGGCTTCTTCCAGTTCTTTTATGCTGACATGCAGTTCATCTGGCAGCCAAGCGAGTATTTCTTCAAGGGATTCAAGCAGGTAACCATGTGTATCCAGTGCATCAATCAATAGCTCTACCAATACCCGCTGGCGGTGGTCATGGACCGAGACCCGAAGTTGTTCCTGAAGGTGATCTTTGAGTGTTTTTGGCGGGGCTTCCAGCTGTGGGCGGTAATGTTCATCATCCTGCTGACGGTCTGGCATAGCAATGCCTTCCCATTGCTGGCGTTCTTCTGCCATGAAATCCGCATGTTCCAATGAGTCAATACCCCCTGTCTGCTCAAAGTCTCCTTCAATTTGACCGTTGTCGGTCATTTCCCTGTTTTCTGGTTCTGATGCCTGTTGCCGGATCAGGCTACCGTCACCTTGGAAGCGGGTAGTGTTGAGCAGGGAGTCATCCAGCCGTTCAAGCAGGGGATTTTCTTCCAGTTGCCGTTCGATTTCTTCATTCAGTTCGATGCTGGAAAGCTGAAGGAGTCTGATGGACTGCTGGAGCTGGGGTGTCAGTGCAAAATGTTGGGCAAGGCGGGATTGCAGTTTCTGTTTCATGGGACTGTTGCCGCCGTGTTACATCTTGAATTTGTCGCCCAAGTAGACACGTCTGACGGATTCATCTTGGATGATGTCTTCAGGATGCCCACTTGCCAGGATTTCGCCTTCATTGACGATATAGGCACGGTCGCAGATACCCAGTGTTTCACGGACGTTATGGTCTGTGATCAGGACACCGATGCCACGTTCTTTTAGAAAGCGGACAATACGCTGGATTTCAATCACCGCAATCGGGTCAATTCCTGCGAAAGGTTCGTCAAGCAGGATGAAGCGAGGGTTGGTTGCCAAAGCACGGGCAATCTCAACACGCCTGCGTTCGCCGCCTGACAAGGACAGGGCAGGGTTCTCACGCAGGAAAGAGATCTGCAGGTCATCCAACAGACCATCCAGTCGACGATTGATCTCATCTTTGCCCAGTTTGTTGCCTTCATTGTCATGCTGGAGCTCAAGGACAGCCTTGATGTTTTCTTCAACAGTGAGTTTTCGGAAGACGGAGGCCTCCTGCGGCAGGTAGGAAAGACCCATCTGTGCCCGTTTATGGATAGGAAGCCGCGTCAGGTCTTGACCATCCAGTTCAATCGTTCCTTTTTCCGCAGGAATCAGACCGACAATCATATAGAAGGAAGTTGTTTTGCCTGCACCGTTGGGGCCGAGCAGACCGACAACTTCGCCACTGGAGACATTCAGTGATACGTCAGAGACGACCGTGCGCCTGCCATAGGTTTTCTGGAGTCCTTGGACAATCAGTTTGCTGGAGGTCATTTCTTTTTCCCTGAGTTGGTGTTTGTTTTTGGCTGGATGACTGCTGTCACACGTCCGGCGCCAGCCCTAGAGTATCCTTCGTTGGTATTGAAGGCGCTGTAGAATTCTGTCTTGGCATCATAGGAAAGGTATTCGCCTGAAATATCTTCTATGACTTTGGTTCCTTCAAGTTTTTTGCCACGGGCTTCTGTGAAGAAAT
>JBJEXA010000143.1:0-10303 GCA_051885335.1 Oxalobacter sp.
AGCCCAAAGCCATCCTTTTTGACCTGGATGGGACACTGGCTGATTCTGCGCCAGACCTGACTGCTGCCATCAACAATGTCCGTATAGAATTCCATCTTGAAAAACTGCCCTATGAAACCCTGCGTCCATATGCTTCTGCCGGTGCTCCTGGATTAGTCAAGGCAGCCTTCCAGATTGAGCGTGACCATCTGCTGTTCCCTTATTTGAGAGAACGTTTCCTATTCCATTACCGTTCCAGCATCGCAGACGGTGCATCAGCCACCCATCTTTTTGAAGGGATTCCAGAACTGTTGGCAAAACTTGAACAGAATCATATCAGTTGGGGAATCGTCACCAACAAGGTTGAGAGCCTTGCAAAACCATTGATTGGGCAGATTGGTCTCAGCAAGGCGGGTTGCTTGGTCGCAGGTGATACTATGCCGCATCCCAAACCGCATCCTGACCCACTGATTGAAGGAGCAAAACGCCTGAAAGTTTCCACAGAAGACTGTTGGTATATTGGAGACGACCTCCGTGACATGCAGGCAGGCCTTGCCGCAGGAACCTGCGCCACCATCGCGGCCAAATGGGGCTACTGCACTGATCCGGAAAACTGGCCTTCCGACTTTGTTGCCCAAGATCCACAGCAGCTTCTAGCACTTGTCATGACTGCAGTTGCTGACTGAACATTTCTCCCACAGATGATATTTCTTCCAAAAAAAAACGGAACTGCAAAAGCAATTCCGTTTTTCATTGGTGAAAACAGAAAAGATTACAGACCGGCGGCCGCTTTCAATGCTTCAGCCTTATCCGTCCTTTCCCAAGTGAATTCCGGTTCCGCACGACCGAAATGGCCATAAGCAGCAGACTTGCTGTAACGCGGCTTCAACAAATCCAGCATCTGGACAATACCCTTTGGACGCAGGTCAAACGTATCAGCAATGATTGCTGAAATTTTTTCATCAGCAATCACACCAGTACCCTGGGTATTCACCGTAATATTGATTGGACGGGCGATGCCAATGGCATAACTGACCTGAATCTGGCATTTCTTTGCCAACCCTGCGGCAACAACATTCTTTGCAACATAACGGGCTGCATAAGCAGCAGAGCGATCAACCTTGGAAGGATCTTTGCCGGAGAAAGCACCGCCACCATGAGGACATGCACCACCATAAGTATCCACAATAATCTTACGACCGGTCAGACCACAGTCTCCCTGAGGTCCCCCGACAACAAAACTGCCGGTCGGATTGATGAAATATTTTGGCGCGTCTTTCATCAATTCAGTTGGCAGGACTGGTTTGATGATCTCTTCAACAACGGCTTCCTCAATCTGCCTGTAAGGAATTTCAGGCGCATGCTGGGTGGACAGCACAACCGTATCCACACTGACAGGCACACCATCAACATAACGCAAAGTCACCTGGGATTTCGCATCAGGACGTAGCCAAGGCAGGCGGCCATCCTTACGCAGTTGGGACTGACGTTCCATCAGTCGATGCGCATAATAAATCGCAGCCGGCATATATTCCGGTACCTCATCACAGGCATAACCAAACATCAGTCCCTGGTCACCCGCTCCTTGATCCAGATCCAGACCAGAACCTTCATTGACACCCTGGGCAATATCCAACGACTGACGGTCATAAGCAACCAGTACGGCACACCCCTTGTAATCAATACCATATTCTGTATTGTCATATCCGATACGCTTGATGGTATCTCGGGCGATATCGATATAATTCACATTGGCAGAAGTTGTAATTTCGCCAGCAAGAACAACCAGACCGGTATTGCACAGGGTTTCAGCGGCAACCCGTGCTGATGGATCCTGTTCAAGGATTGCATCCAAGACCGCATCCGAAATTTGGTCAGCAACCTTATCAGGATGGCCTTCAGAAACAGATTCTGAAGTAAAAAGATAATCATTTGACATGTTTAAAAGCTCCTTTATCAGAAACGAACTGCTGTCGCAGCCTACGATAAAGAAGCCTGCGACGCTTTAGCGAAATTTATAGACCGCTTCGCAAGTTGCCCGTTAACTCAGCGGAATTTCGTATTTTACGCTGAAATTTCAAGTTATCAAGAATCATTATCCCTTGATACAACATGTCCCGATTTCCCGGCGTAACTTCCGAAAAGACAACAGAACAACCGCCTTTCAGGAACAACCGCCTGCGATAACGTGACTTTCAAGAAGGCATTGTTATAATGCCTTCATCATCAAGGATACTTTCAATGCGTTTTTTTCTGTTCTTCCTATGGGCCATCCATTGGCTTCCTTTGCCTGTACTCGGCCGTCTAGGCAAACTGATTGGTACCTGCGCCTATCATCTATGGGCCCGTCGACGCCGCATCACCCTGGTCAACCTGAGCCTCTGTTTTCCTGATATGCCTGAGGCAGAACGCAAACGTATTGCCTTGGAACATTTCCAGGGTTACGGCCGGAGCATCATTGAACGCGGCATCCTCTGGTGGTCTTCAGTTGACCGTATCAAGAAACTGACCCATGTTGATCCAGAAGTTCCTTATAACGAAACCCGTTCAGGACCTGTTATTTTCCTATGTCCGCATTTTGTCTGCCTCGAGATACCAGGAGCCATCATTACCATGGATTCTCCAGGCTGTTCCATCTATACCGAACAGAAAAACAAGGTCTTTGACAGAGTTCTGCGTAAAGGTCGCATGCGTTTCCACAAAGATGTCTTCCTGTTCAACCGAAGCCAAGGCATTAAACCGATTATCCGGGCACTGCACAAAGGCATTCCTTTCCTGATGCTGCCAGACCTGGATTTCGGCATCAAGGATGCTGAATTTGTCCCTTTCTTCGGTGTTCCCGCGGCAACGCTCGTTGCAACATCACGCCTTGCTGCTGCAACACGGGCAAAAGTCATCCCCGTCATTGCCACATTCCTGCCGGATTACCAGGGATGGAACGTCAAGTTCTATCCGCCATTGGAAAACTTTCCAACCAAAGACGTACTGGCTGATACAAAACGCATCAACGAATTTATTGAAGAACGGATCCTTGAAAAACCTTCTGAATACCTATGGACACACAGACGGTTCAAGACCAGACCGGAAGGAATGTCGCCTGTTTATGGTAAAGACAGCAAGAAATAACGGTTCTCACAACATTCATTCGGACAAAAGGCAGACATGAAACTGAATTTCACAAAAATGCATGGTGCCGGAAACGACTTTGTCGTATTCGATGCCTGCAACCAACAGGTCAACCTGACAGAAAGCCAACTGCGCTTCATTGCTGACAGACGCTTTGGCATCGGTGCAGACCAGATACTGCTCGTCGAAAAATCCCGACTGCCAGATACGGCATTCCGCTACCGGATTTTCAATGCTGACGGGGGTGAAGTTGAACAATGCGGTAACGGTGCCCGCGCATTCGCCATCTTTGTCACAGCAACCGGTATGACCGATCAGAATCCCATCCGTGTCGAGACAAAAGCTGGGGTCATCGAACTTAAAATCCAGGATAACAATACAGTAACGGTTGATATGGGCGAACCCATCTTCAACCTGTCTGACATCCCTTTCAATCCGGCAGGATTGGCTTCGGAAACCATCGGCAGAACACAGCTCTGGACACTTCGATTTGCAGATGGCACTGGAACCGCCAAAGTCTGTGTTGTCTCCATGGGTAATCCCCATGCTGTACAGGTTATTGATAATGTTGATACAGTCCCCGTTCTCCAGCAAGGTCCCCTGATTGAAAACCATCCCGCTTTCCCAAACAGAGTCAATGCAGGATTCATGGAAATCATCAACCGCCACCATATCCGTCTCCGGGTTTTTGAACGGGGAGCGGGAGAAACCCTCGCCTGTGGAACCGGTGCCTGTGCAGCCGTTGTTTCAGGCATCATGCAGGGAAAACTTGATTCACCCGTGACTGTCAATGCCAAAGGAGGCACACTTGAAATTGCCTGGGAAGGAGGAACATCCCATGTCATGATGACAGGACCTGCTGTCATCATATTCAATGGTACAATCAATATCTAGGCGGTAATGCAGCCGTTACGATCAATCATCCAAAAGGAAATCCCTATGACAATCGATTCCAAGAGATTCCGTATCACAGATGGCAAAAAATTCCACCTGAAAAACTTTTCGACAACAACAGAGCTGTTCTATGCCGACAAGTCCGAATACAAATCGCAGCTCAAGAACAACCTAGAGGAAGTGAGTGACCAACAGGGCAAGCTGTATGCAACAGGCAAATTCTCTCTCTTGATCATTCTGCAGGCAATGGATGCTGCCGGTAAAGACGGTACCATCAAACATGTCATGAGTGGTGTCAATCCTCAGGGGTGCCGGGTTGAAAGCTTCAAGCAGCCTTCTGCCCTGGAGCTGAAACACAGTTTTCTCTGGCGGTCAACACTCCGGTTACCGCAACGTGGCGAAATTGTCATCTTTAACCGTTCCTATTATGAAGATGTCCTGGTTGCCCGTGTCCATCCAGAAATACTGGATGTCGCCAACCTGCCGGACACCAAATTTGGCAACAGTTTCTGGGAAAACCGCTACAAAGCCATCCGTGATTACGAACGGCATCTGAGTCTCAACGGAACCCGCATCATCAAATTCTTCCTCTATATTTCCAAAGAAGAACAGCGTCTGCGTCTGCTTGACCGCATCAACACGCCTGAAAAGAACTGGAAGTTGAGCCTGAATGACTTTGAAGAACGCAAATACTGGGACGAGTACATGAATGCCTTTGAGAAAGCCATTCAGAATACATCTACAGCAACAGCTCCTTGGTACTGTGTCCCGGCAGATGACAAGAAGAATGCACGCCTCATCGTCTCTGATGCCATTCTGCGCACTCTCAAGGATATGAAACTGTCTTACCCAGAACCGACCCTGAGTCATGCAAATGAACTTGAAATGCTCCGCGAAAAACTGGAAGAAGTATAATTTCGACATCAGTTCCACTCTCAGACCGCCATTTTTATGGCGGTTTTTTTGTTCCTTGTTGCGCAACCCTTCCATATTATCCTGTTTTGGGAAAAACAACTGAATAGCTCCCTGCAACTTTTTTAAAGTTGTGCTTAAATAGGCATGTAATTGGCAAACAGTCAAAAAACTGATTTCCATCCAATAAAAAACCGATCACTGCACAGTGACTTTTAAAACTGACTTATTTGAGGAGAACAAAATGGCACTCATCAATACCACCATCAAACCTTTCAAGGCAGAAGCATACCGGAATGGCGAATTCATCACCATCACCGATGCCGATCTGAAAGGAAAATGGTCTGTTGTCTTCTTTTACCCTGCTGATTTCACCTTTGTCTGCCCGACCGAACTGGGAGATCTGGCTGATAATTATGCAGAATTCCAGAAACTGGGCGTAGAAATCTACTCTGTTTCCACGGATACCCATTTCGTCCACAAGGCTTGGGCAGATGCTTCCGACACCATTAAGAAAATCCAGTACACGATGGTCGGCGACCCAACCGGCACCATCACCCGTAACTTTGATGTCATGATTGAAGAAGCCGGTCAGGCGTTGCGTGGCACTTTCGTCATCAATCCAGAAGGCGAAATCAAGGTCTGCGAAATCCATGACCTGGGCATCGGACGCTCTGCAACCGAACTGCTCCGCAAAATCCAAGCGGCACAATATATTGCAACCCATGACGGTGAAGTCTGCCCAGCATCCTGGCAGCCAGGTTCAGAAACCCTGGCACCATCCCTGGATCTTATCGGCAAGATTTAAACTGCCTGCAATCCTGTTGATACCGCAGGGGAAATCCCTGTGGTATCAGTATCTGACTACCAGAAACATTTATCCTGAACACCGCCTTCCTGAAGGGAGAAACAGCCATGCTGAACAACGAAGTCAAAGAACAGCTCAAAGCCTATTTCACAAAACTGGTCAATCCCATCGTCTTGACCGCATCTACAGATGCCAGCGCCAAATCCCAGGAAATGCTGGGACTGCTGAAAGATCTTGTTGGACTGTCAGATAAAATCACTCTTGTGGAAAACGGCAGCAGCTCCCGCAGGCCATCCTTTACCGTCAACCGTCCTGATGGTGGATGTCATATCGAATTTGCCGGTCTGCCAATGGGGCATGAGTTCACTTCCCTGATCCTTGCCATCCTTCAGACAGGCGGTTACCCACCGAAAGTCGAAGCAGATGTCATTGAACAGATCCGCCAGCTTGAAGGCAGCTTCCATTTTGAGACCTATATTTCCCTGACCTGCCAGAACTGTCCAGAAGTTGTCCAGGCACTCAATCTGATGGCTGCACTGAATCCCAACATTTCCAGCACCATGATTGATGGAGCCCTTTTCCAAGATGAAGTTAAGGAACGCCAGATTATGGCGGTACCGACCATTTACCTGAATGGCAAAGAATTCGGTCAGGGACGCATGAATGTCAAGGAAATCCTTGCCAAAGTCGATACAAACAGTGTCAAACGGGAAGCGGAAAAAATCTCAGCCAAAGCACCTTTTGATGTGCTTGTCATTGGCGGCGGTTCTGCTGCAGCAACGGCTTCCATCTATGCGGCCCGGAAAGGCATCCGAACGGGACTGGTCACCGAGAATTTCGGCGGACAGATCCTGAATACCACAGATATCGAGAACATCATCGCTATCAAAAAAATTGAAGGCACCCATCTGGCATCCGTCTATGAAGAGAACATCCGTAGCCATGCCATTGATGTCATGATGCCCCAGCGTGCAGTTAAACTCGTTCCTGGAGACCTGATTGAAGTCCAGCTTGAAAGCGGCGCATCAGTCAAAAGCCGGACAGTGATTCTTGCAACTGGCGCAAACTGGCGGAAAATGGGAATTCCTGGTGAAGAAACCTATATCGGCAAAGGAGTCGCTTTCTGTCCGCACTGTGACGGTCCCTTGTATAAAGACAAAGATATCGCTGTCATCGGTGGAGGCAACTCAGCCGTTGAAGCTGCCATTGACCTGGCAGGTATCGCCCGGCAGGTCTCTGTACTCATTCGCAGTAACCGGTTGACCGCAGATACGGTCTTGCAAGAAAAAATGCTTTCTCTCAAGAATGTCACGCTCATCAAACAGGCAAGAACCGTTGAAGTTGCCGGCGATGGGCAGAAAGTCACCGGTCTTGTTTACCTTGACCAGACAGACAACACCCAGAAGACGCTTCCCCTGTCTGGCATTTTCGTCCAGATTGGACAGGTTCCGGCAACCAATTGGCTCAAGGACAGCCCTGTTAAACTCAATGAAAAACAGGAAATCGAGGTCGATGTCTATAACCGGACGTCTGTGCCCGGCATTTTCGCTGCGGGGGATGCCACATCATCCCCCTACAAGCAGATTGTCATTGCGATGGGAGATGGTGCAAAGGCCTCCCTGAGTGCCTTTGATTACCTGATCAGAAACTGAACTTATGAGCCAATGCAGGACAGACAAGGGACTTCTCAATGCGATTACGGCGTTCCTTGGCTGTCCTGTCCGGAAGAAAATCATGACAGAGTCCCTTGAACAGAAAATCATCCGTGCCGCTGATATCATCCAACAGGCAGATGGCATCCTGATTACGGCTGGTGCCGGAATGGGCGTTGATTCAGGATTACCCGACTTCCGTGGCGACGAAGGGCTCTGGAGAGCCTATCCAAAACTGGGACAGCACCGCATTTCTTTTGTTGAAATCGCCAATCCCGATGCCTTTGCTGACAACCCAAGACTGGCATGGGGATTCTATGGCCATCGGCTGAACAGTTACCGCGAAGTCATCCCTCATGAAGGATTCCATATCCTGCAACGCCTGACAGCTGATAAACCCCATGGGAACTTCGTCTTCACCAGCAATGTCGATGGACAATTCCAGAAAGCCGGTTTTCCGGACAACCGCATCGTAGAATGCCATGGTTCCATCCACCATATTCAATGCACAACCCCCTGCTCCCGGGGCATCTGGGAGGTCAACAACCTCAAAGCCGATATCGATGAAGAAAACTGTCAGCTGACATCTCCCCTGCCCACCTGCCCTGAATGCAAAGGCCTTGCCCGGCCAAACATTCTGATGTTCAATGACTGGGGATGGATTTCTGACCGTACTGAACTACAATATAGCAATCTGCATAAATGGCAGTCACAAGTCAAACACCTTGCCATCATCGAAATGGGGGCAGGTGTACATGTCCCTGCCGTCCGGCGTACCAGTGAATCCTTTGAGGTTCCTATCATCCGGATCAACCCCGCTTATCCTGAAGTGCCAAACAAACGGCGGGATGTTGGCATCGCTTTGGGTGCCCTTGCCGCATTGCAGTTGATTGAAACAGAACTTAAGAAACCCCATTGACAGAAGACACTGCCTGCTGTCCTGGAACCATCAGTTCACCTGCACCTTGTATCTCAGCACCATCTTGCCATTGGCAGGAACAGACACATGCCAGATAACCGTATTGGCATCCTGTTTTTTATGCGGATGGTTTTCCTCAACAACCCTGCCGTTTCCCGGCAAAGGTTCCTCCACCTTGACCGTCACTGCATTAGATTTCCCATTTGCCAATGTCAGCGCCCAGGATGTAGTTGTCCGATAAGCCTTTTCCCCTTCTTTCCTGACAAGCGCCGTCTGGCTGTAACCGGTCTGTTTCCGGACCATCGTCACATCAAATGCCTCTCCGAGCTTCAATTGAAGATGACCATCAACCGGTGTATGGTTGATAGTGTTCTGTCCAAGCAGCTGACGGTTGCCTGACCTGTCTTCCTGATAGAAACGGATAGTGCCCCTCGGCAATGGCATACCAAGACCTTCTCCCTTCTTATTGTCGAAGCTCAACCATGTTCCGGCATGGATAGGACCAGACTGGCCCTGTTGGGACTCATAAGCCCACTGACTGCCATTGAACCGGTATTCCTTGACAACCTTCACCCTGTCAGCAGAAAGCAAACGGTAGCGGCTTGTCTGCCTGTTCAGGATATCAACCCTACCTGGCACCGTATAAAGATGATAGTCTGCAAAGGATTCTTCAGAGGCCGTATCGTTGACCATCATTGAATCTGCGTCCATCGCCTTTGCCATCATCAACATACCACTGGCACGGGGATGCGCCAGGCCCTGTTCCTGTTTTCCAGACATCAACTGCACCTTGGCGTTACGGTAATCCACACCACTGTTGTTACCGATGACAGCCCATGAAGCCAATGACATCCGGTCATCATGCTGACCGACAACAGCCGTATAATCCGCCTGCCATGACAACCCACCTGTCAGATAATCGAACGTTACCGGCTGCCGGCCTCCGGAACCACCCTGGACATCCAGCATCAGGACCGGAGATGGATACAGTCCCATAGGCACCTTATCAAAAACAAGCCTGTCCGCAGATACAGTCTCGATATGTCCATCAACCTGAACAATACCACCACCATGCATCGACAGCAGCTTCGCCCGCTTGATGGTTTCCTGACCTGTTGCCGGATTGGTATGCACCAATGCAACTTCCTTACCGATATAAGCTTTCATCAGATTTTCCGGTGTCAGCAATGCAGTATTGAACGTTGCACCAGACAACCTTAAACACCCATTGGATTCCAGCATCAGGGTTTCAGGCTGTATCCGTTCACTGACATCCTGCACCACAAGACCAAAACGTCCCCACCCTGTCTGGATGGAACGGGTATCCCGTACCAAAGTCTGCGACTGTTCATAAACAGTCAGCGACAGGCTCTGGCGGTCAGCCGTACCGGATTCATATGTGGTAGCAGATACCATCAGAGGACTGGATGCCATCAACAGCATAATGGAAAAACGGTAAAAAGATTTCATCGGCACATCCTTCGACAGAAACAACGATATCAAGTTTATCAGAATGCTCCGTAGTGCCAAAATTCCTCTTGGCGGCAGGGCGTGCCGTGCCAGCCTGTGGAGAGTCCGTGAGACCTGGGGGGGGAATATGAGGTTTGTTCGTAGCCGTAAATTCCCCATTGTGGGAATATGGGGCAAAAACCAAACACTGAATCCTCTGGGCAGTCTCGATGAAGCAGGAACACGCCGAGGGGTTGCAACTGCAACCCGGTAGGAATCTCCAGCATTCATGCTGGAGAGGACGTCAACAGACCTTATTGATGGTCCAACAAGACGGCTTACATTTTGAAAAAATCAAGCTGTGCAATAATGAGACAGAAAATCGCGGATCCTCACACTCACCCCGGCAACTACACTCATTCCGCCCAGACAACCCAACCATAATGGGCACTGACCAAAACCAGAATACCGAATGCAATACGGTACCAGGCAAACGGGATGAAATTATGCGAGCTGATGAAACGCAGCAGCCAACGGACACAAAGAAAGGCAAAAATAAAGGAA
>JBJEXA010000144.1:0-2368 GCA_051885335.1 Oxalobacter sp.
CGATGAATACATGCAGCTCGGCAAGCATATCGCCGGTGGTGCCGGGTTTGTCTCCAACTTCGTCCTCTTCTTCGAGAAAGGCTACTTCGACAATGCCTCGGCCACAAAACCCCTGCTCCATCTCTGGAGCCTAGGGATAGAAGAACAGTTCTACATCTTCTGGCCATTGATACTGTGGCTGACCTGGAAACTCAAGAAGAATGCGATGTTCTGGGTGGCATTGGCCATAGCCGTCATCTCCATGGGAATGAACCTTTACTGGTACAAGACAAACCCCAGCATGGACTTTTTCTTACCCCATACAAGAGTATGGGAACTCCTCTGCGGTGCCATGCTGGCATGGGGCAACCTTCACTGGAAAGAGAAAATCGTAGAGAAAGTCAAGAATATGCGGGGGGAGGGATATCCTGCCCAACACCCTTTCGGTAGCAGGATTCAGCCTGCTCATCATCTCCATCATCTTCATGCAGGAGAAAGGCTTTCCGGGGTGGCAGGCAATACTTCCAATAGCCTCCACAGTCTTGATGATCATGGCAGGGAAAGAAGCAGTTTTGAACAAATACATCCTGTCAAACAAAGTGCTGGTCTGGTTCGGGCTCATCAGCTATCCGATGTACCTGTGGCACTGGCCTTTAATCAGCATGAAGCGGATAGTCAGCCTGGAGGCGCCGAAGCCGCTTTACTGCGTAGGGGCATTCGTTGCATGCACCATCCTGGCATGGCTGACGACAAAACTCATCGAAAATCCGTTGAGGTTCGGCGAACATGGCAAAGTCAAGACGATAGGTCTGTTCCTAGTCATGATGGCTTTGGGAGGGGCTGGATATGCCATCTTTAACGATAATGGTTTGCCAGAAAGATTTCCAAAGGAAGTTCAGACATTGCAGAGGTTATTGGCACAAAAGTTTCATGATAAGAACTCAGGATTTAAAACGTCTTGTTATGCTGAATTGAAAGATGACACCGATTATAAAGAATGCAGGAATCTACCAGAAAATACAATCGATCCTAACAAAAAGTCGATAGTCATTTGGGGAGATTCTCAGGCAGCAGCATTTGTTCCGGGATTCAAGAAACATTTCACCTCAGATTTCAATATCATCCAGCGGACAAAGTCAGGATGTCCAGCCATTGGCAGAGATGCTTCACCTGAATGTGCAAAAACTGTGACGTTCGTACTAAATGAGATTAAGCAAATTCAACCATCGGCCGTCATTTTATCAGCACGTTGGGGACTGAAACAGTACAAGAATTCCATCCAGAACTTCAATAAAACAATCAATGAACTTAAAGAGTATGGTATTAGGACTATTTTAGTTATAGGGCCCGTTCCGGACTGGCAAGGAATTCTGCCAAAAGAAGTTCTTTTATATTATCGGAAGAAAGGACGTTTTCCCTTCAGAATGGATAAATTAAATAAAGAAAGAACTTATACTTATGATAATAAGATTGGTGAATTAAGTTATTTGAATAATGTTAATTACGTATCACCTGTAAAATTACTTTGTAATTCTGAAGGTTGTCAAACTATGGATGACAATGATATTAAAAATATATTTTATTTTGACGAAAGTCATTTAACAAATTATGGGGCTGAATATACTGTTGGAAAAATGAAAGAGCAGATTAAAAATATTTTGAAATGAATTTAATTTTGAAAATGGAGCTTTCCTGGATAACTAAGTTGATTTAGGAGAGCCGTATAAGAAGGAGTCGATTAAGTCGGTATAAGCAAAGCAGACTGATAGAGCTGTTTGTCGCAGGTCCAGTAGCCAGGTTTGCCGCCCAACTGCTCGGTGTACATCTACATAGCCGCTTTTTATCTCCACCGTTTATGTGAAATCATCTATTACCGAGGTGAAGAAGCAGGTCTGTTTGAGGGTGATGCAGATGAAACTCTTTGGCAGTCAGTGCAAAAGTAGGCGTGGGCGTGGTCAACAGGGAAAGTCTATGCGATGATGATACCTGACAGCAAGAGCAAGATACTGGTTCCCATCATACGAGAGAAGGCAAGGCCAGCCAGCATCATCTACATGGATGTTTACAAAAGCCATGATGTTTTGGACTCATCGGAATTCAAGCATTTCCGAATCAACCACAGCCAGAGCTTTGCTGGTGAGATGAATCAGGTAAACGGCATAGAGAATTTCTGGAGCCAGGCGAACCGCCATCTGAGGCAGTTCAATGATTTTTCATGGGTAACCCTCAGTAAAGTTTCTTTTATTTGAGGTAGCATAAGATGAGCCAGACAGATTCTGGGAATCAATCAATGTTGGTGCAATAAGTTGAAATAATGCAGATGTAATAACATTTGTATTTCAGTTTCATCGGGAGAAGATAAGACGGATGCCAATTGTTGTAATGAATT
>JBJEXA010000145.1:0-10249 GCA_051885335.1 Oxalobacter sp.
TTATGGAAGAATTGAAGACAATGGCAAAAGGACTGCAGTACATCGATCATGTCGTTGGAACAGGCACTGAAGTCGGCAGAGGATCTTCTTTCATCAGGGTTCACTACACGGGCTGGCTGAAAAATCCAGATGGATCAAAAGGAAAGAAGTTTGACAGCAGTCTCGACCGCAACCAGCCTTTCCGTTATCCGTTCAATAGGGGTTACGTCATCCAAGGATGGGATTTAGGCCTCAGAGGAATGAAAGTTGGTGGCCGCCGTACTCTGTATATTCCCAGTGACCTGGCATACGGACCAAACGGTATTGGTGGTGTCATCCCTCCTAATGCAGACCTGATTTTTGAAATCGAGGTCATTGAAGCCTAATCTGCTATCCAATCACAGCAACCCCTGCTCCGCGAACGAGCAGGTGTTGTTGCCCGCGACCACAATATGGTCAAGCACAGTCACATCCACCAGCATCAAAGCATCTTTCAGCAACTGGGTCAGGTCGATATCAGCACGGCTTGGATCCGGCACACCTGATGGATGGTTATGGGATAGAATGACACTGGCTGCGTTGAGGTTCAAGGCTTCCTTCACCACTTCACGAGGATAAACGCTGGTTCTGGTCAATGTTCCCTTGAACATCTCTTTTGCTTCAATCAAACGGTTCTTGACATCAAGGAACAGAATGACAAACGCTTCATATTTCCTGTTATGGAAATGGAGTTGCAGATACCGTTTCACACTGTCAGAAGAAGTCAGTACAATTTCTTGCTGATTGAGTTCTTCTGTCAGCATGCGCTTGGAAATCTCCATAACCGCCGCCAGAAGCGTCATTTTTGCAATCCCAATTCCCTTGACAGCCTTCAAATCTTTTTCTGTTGCCGTCAGTAATGCAGAAAAGGAACCAAAACGCACCATGATCTCACGACCAAGCTCAACCGCGCTTTTTCCTCGGCTGCCTGTCCGCAGAAAAAGCGCCAGCAATTCTGCATCAGTCAATGCACCAGCCCCCCGTTCCAGCAATTTCTCGCGGGGACGCTCATCAGTTGGCCAGTCAGTGATTGCCATAAGATGTCCTATAATGTCAGTGATTGAAACAGGCGGACCACAATCAACAACACCGCCTTGGATATTGTACTGAATTTTATAGATGAAACTGATTCTTGCCCAACCCCGTGGTTTCTGTGCCGGTGTAAAACGTGCTATTGAAACAGTTGAACAAGCCCTTGCTCTGTTCGGTCCGCCTATTTATGTCAAGCACGAAATCGTCCATAACACCTATGTTGTTGGGAACCTACGGGATAAAGGAGCTGTCTTCATCGAAAGCCTGGATGAGGTTCCTCTTGGTAGCATCCTGATTTTTTCAGCCCATGGGGTTTCCCGTGCTATCCGCCAAGATGCTGAAAAACGGAAGCTGATCCTGTTCGATGCCACCTGCCCTTTAGTGACCAAGGTCCATTCCGAGGTTCTGCGTAAACGCCGCGAAGAGTATGATGTGATTGTCATCGGGCACAAGGGGCATCCTGAAGTAGAAGGCACCATGGGACAATCTGAAACCGGGATGCATCTTGTCAGTCATATCCATGATATTGACCAGGTTACAGTTCCTGATCCAGATAAGGTTGCTTATGTTTCCCAAACCACATTGTCAGTAGATGACACCGCCACCATCATTAATGCCCTGAAAAAACGGTGGCCACAGATCGCCCACCCGCCAAAAAACGATATCTGTTACGCGACAACCAATCGTCAGGAGGCCGTCAGGCAACTGACGAAACAGACAAGCCTGATTCTGGTTGTCGGTAGTGCGAACAGCTCGAATTCAAACCGTTTACGGGAGATGGCGGAAAGGAATGGTACTGAAGCATATATGGTAGACAATGCTTCCCAAATCCAACCTGCTTGGTTGGCAGGACATGAGTGCATTGGCATTACGGCAGGTGCTTCTGCACCTGAAATTCTGGTTCAGGAAATCATTGACTTGCTGGCAGATTGGGGTTACAGCGAAGTCAGTGAATTAGAAGGCATTCTTGAAAAGGTTTCTTTCAGCTTACCCAAAGGACTCCGAGCTTCCAACAGTCAGGAAAACGGGAAAAACAGCCTTTCTGGCAATACTGCATCTGCCACCTGACATCTCTGAAAATAACCTTGATTTATGGTAAAATCAAAGGTCATCCGAATCAACTTTTTATGGGAAAAAACATATGTCCGGACATAGTAAATGGGCTAATATCAAACATAAAAAAGCAGCGGCAGATGCAAAACGCGGCAAAATCTGGACCCGTCTGATCAAGGAAATTACAGTTGCCGCCCGCATGGGTGGTGGCGACATCGACAGCAATCCCCGTTTACGCTTAGCAGCAGATAAGGCCTTTGCAGCCAATATGCCAAAGGAAAATGTGAAACGTGCCATTGCACGTGGTACTGGTACCTTGGATGGTGTGAACTATGAAGAAGTCCGTTATGAAGGTTACGGCATCAATGGTGCGGCAATTATCGTTGACTGCCTGACAGACAACCGTGTCAGGACGGTTGCTGATGTCCGTCATGCTTTCACTAAATATGGCGGCAATATGGGAACAGCCGGTTCTGTGGCTTTCCAGTTCAAGCATTGTGGCCAGTTGATGTTTGCTCCTGGCACTGATGAAGAAGCGTTGATGGAAGCCGCTCTGGAAGCCGGTGCGGATGATGTCATTACGGATGAAGAAGGTGGCATCGAGGTCATCTGTGAGCCCAATAATTTTGTCGCTGTCAAAGAAGCCATCGAAGCTGCTGGTTTTAAACCTGATGTTGCTGAAGTCATCATGAAACCGGAAAACGAAACTGAATTCACCGGTGAAGCTGCTGAAAAAATGCAGAAGCTCCTGGATGCCTTGGAAGACTTGGATGATGTTCAGGAAGTCTATACCAACGCTGTCATTGACAATGGCGATGAATAAGCGCAGCAAATCGATTCCTGAAAATTTTTGAACAATACTGTTAGGGATATCTGATGAGGATTCTTGTGATTGGTTCCGGTGGCCGTGAACATGCTCTGGCATGGAAGCTGGCGCAGTCTGAAAAAGTGAAAAAGGTATTCGTTGCCCCTGGCAATGGTGGTACAGCACTGGAAGATAAACTGGAAAACATAGCAGTTTCAGATTCCGAGGCATTGGCAGATTTCGCTGAGCAGAACCGTATCGCCTTGACTGTTGTCGGTCCCGAAGCACCTTTAGCCGCAGGTATTGTCAATATTTTCCGTGCCCGTGGGCTGAAAATCTTTGGTCCCACAAAAGAAGCCGCCCAGCTTGAAAGTTCAAAGGATTTCGCCAAGGCTTTCATGAAGCGGCACAATGTACCGACAGCTGACTATCAAACTTTCACTGATCCTGAACAGGCGCATCAATATATTGATGAAAAAGGTGTACCAATCGTCATCAAGGCAGATGGCTTGGCTGCTGGTAAAGGCGTGATTGTTGCAACCTCTTTGCAACAGGCACATGATGCTGTAAACATGATGTTGTCCAACAATAAATTCGGTGAAGCGGGCTCTCGGGTGGTTATTGAGGAGTTTCTTGAAGGCGAAGAAGCCAGTTTCATCGTTCTGGTTGACGGCAAGAACATCCTGCCATTAGCGACCAGCCAGGATCACAAGCGTCTGAGAGACCACGATGAAGGACCAAACACTGGTGGAATGGGAGCATATTCCCCAGCACCGATTGTGACACCATCACTGCATGCAAGAATCCTTCGGGAAATCATTGTACCGACAGTGAACGGTATGCACAGTGATGGTATTCCTTTCACAGGCTTCCTGTATGCCGGTTTGATGATTGATAAAAAAGGCAATCCCAAAACCTTGGAATTCAACTGCCGCATGGGCGATCCTGAAACCCAGCCTATCATGTTCCGCTTGAAGAGTGACTTTGCCGCAATTCTTGAACATGGTGTGAATGGTACATTGGACCAAGTCGAATTGTCTTGGGATAGACGTATTGCATTGGGTGTTGTCCTGGCTGCTGCCGGTTATCCTGATAATCCGCAAAAAGGTGCTGCCATCACTGGCATTCCTGTTGAAACAGAAGAAGGCAAGGTTTTCCATGCCGGTACCAAGTTGAATGCTGATGGCGGACTGCTGACTTCCGGTGGTCGTGTTCTTTGTGCAGTCGGTCTTGCCGACACGATGCGTTCTGCCCAGCAAAGTACCTATCGACTGGTTGAGTCCATCTATTTTGAAGGTGTTCAGTACCGCAGGGATATCGGCTGGCGTGCATTGAAACCCCATGAAACCGTTTGATACAACAGTTTGACAGAACGCTGTCGGGGCCGACAGGAACAGGATTGAATTGACGCAAAAATGCATGCTGCTGCTTGGAGGCAGTTTTGATCCCGTCCACTCAGGACATGTTGAGCTTGGTAAGTATTTCTGCCAGCTCTTCAAGACAGATATTTTGCGTCTTATTCCGGCAGGAAACCCTTGGCAGAAGTCATCATTGTCTGCTTCCCCTGACCACCGTGTCGCCATGCTGGAACAAGCTTTTGCAGATTCTGGACTGGCTTTTACCATCGATCATCAGGAAATCGACCGTCCAGGAGCAACCTATTCATTTGACACTCTGTCGAATATCCGCCATGAGGTTGGAAACCAAGTTTCGTTGGTGTTCCTGATGGGGGCTGACCAGTTGCACCGCCTGCACACTTGGTACCGATGGCGTAAACTGTTGGATCTGGCAAATTTCGCAGTTTCAACACGCCCTGGATCAGCATCTCCTTTGGAGGATTTACCACCAGAAACAGCAGAAATGGTTTTCTCCTGTATTGCCACATCTGATGAAATTGCAGTAACTCCTGCAGGAAGAATCCTGATTGATAATACTTTACATATAAATATTTCCTCAACAGACATACGTAATGCCCTGAGGAACGGACAGTTTCCCGGCTCATTGATTCCTCCAGCTGTGCTTGGCTATATCAATGACCATCAACTTTATAGGAATTGAATCATGAATGACATCAACGTTTTACTGGCTCTGGCTGTTGATGCCCTTGAAGATGTGAAAGCCTCCGATATTGTGGTCTTTGACACTTCACGACTGACCAGTCTTTTCGAACGCATCATCATCGCAAGCGGTAGTTCCAACCGTCAGACCAAGGCTCTTGCTGCTTCCGTTCGGGATAAAATCCGTGAAGCAGGTGGCCATATTGTCAGCATTGAAGGTGAAGATACCGGTGAATGGGTCTTGGTTGATCTGGGAGGCATCATTGTCCATATCATGCAACCTGCCATTAGGAACTATTACCGCCTGGAAGAAATCTGGGGCGGTGAAGAAATTGACCTGGCAACCATCAAGGCTGTTGGACTGAAACAATGACCGGAAAATATCATGCAGATTACGGTGATTGCCGTTGGTCATAAAATGCCCGGTTGGATTGAAGATGGCTTCAGGGAATATGCCAAACGGCTGCCCGCTGAATGGCATTTCTCCATCAAGGAACTCAAGCCGATTGAGCGGGGCGGAAACCGTTCCCTCGAATCTGTGATGGAAGCAGAGGCTGTCCGGATACGTGCAGCCATCCCAAAACACGCCAGATTGATTGCTCTGGACGAACATGGCAAAGACCTGACGACCATGGCATTAGCTGACAATATCAAACATTGGCAACAGGATGGCAGAGACATTGTTATCATCATCGGTGGAGCTGATGGTTTGGATCCATTATTGAAAAAACAGTCTGAACAACTCATCCGTCTGTCTTCGCTGACATTGCCGCATGGCATGGTGCGTGTCCTGTTGGCAGAACAGCTGTACCGTGCCTATACCATCCTGCAGAACCACCCTTATCACCGGAGCTGACCATCATGGAAAAACAGCTTCTGCCTGACCGTATCTGGCTCGCTTCCAAAAGCCCCCGGCGTCAGGAACTGCTGACCCAACTTGGCATCGCCTTCGATATCCTGCAACCGCCAGAACAGGATATTAAGAACCGCGATATGGTGAATGAATCCATCCATACGGGTGAATCTGCCTATGATTACGTCAACCGGCTTTCACAGGAAAAAGCAGTCTATGCCTGGCAGTATCTGATCAAGGCAGGATACCCCAAACGACCGGTGCTCTCAGCGGATACCACTGTTGTGATAGATGGCAGAATCCTTGGTAAACCCGCTGATCAGAATGAAGCACGTACCATGATAGAAGTTCTTGCCAACCGCACTCACCAAGTTCTGACTGGTGTTGCTGTTAAATGGCAGGAAATCTTGTTGGCATCTGTTCAGGTTTCTGAAGTGACTTTTGCTCCATTGGACAATACACGAATTGAAGCATATATCGCCACAAATGAACCTTATGACAAAGCTGGTGGTTATGGCATACAAGGTCTAGCAGGAAAATTCATTGTGCAGATTAAAGGCAGCTATTCCAGTATTATGGGACTTCCCCTGTATGAATCAGCGGAACTATTGAGAGCCATAGGAGTGGATATCAAATGACAGAAGACATTCTTATCAATATCACGCCACAGGAATCCCGGATTGCCATCGTCTCCGAAGGGACCGTGCAGGAACTGCATATCGAAAGATCTCAGACTCGAGAACTGGCTGGCAATGTCTATCTGGGGCGGGTTGTCCGCGTTTTGTCAGGTATGCAATCTGCCTTTATTGATATCGGACTGGAACGTGCCGCCTTTCTGCACATTGATGATATCCTTGAAGCCCATTACAACGAAGAAGGACAGAACAAGATCATCCCAATTGAAAGGATGCTTCATGATGGTCAATCTGTCATGGTCAGAGTCATCAAGGATCCTTTGGGAACAAAAGGTGCCCGTCTTTCCACACAGATTTCCATTGCAGGACGCCTGCTGGTCTATCTGCCACAGGAAAAACATATCGGTATCTCACAGCGTATCGAAGATGAGAAAGAACGGGAAAGCCTGAAAAAACGTATCCAACAGTTGGTACAGCATGAAACTATCGGTGGATATATCATCCGTACCATGGCAGAAGGGGCATCAGATGACGATCTGGAATCCGATGTGACATTTCTGCAGAAAATATGGCAATCCCTGAAAGAAAAAGCCCGTGTTTCCCCAGCACCAACCCTTCTTTATAAAGACTTGACGCTTTCCGAAAGAATCCTGCGTGATTTCGTCCACGAGGGAACCAGTCGTATCCTTATTGATTCACGGGAAGAATTCATCAAGCTGCAAGAATTTGCCAAATCCTATACACCGGATATTCTCGGGAAATTGACCTGCTATGAAGGAGAACGTCCATTATTCGACCTCTACAACGTGGAAGAAGAAATTGAACATGCCCTTTCCCGCCGCGTTGACCTGAAGTCGGGCGGCTATCTAATCATTGATCAGACTGAAGCCATGACCACCATTGATGTGAACACGGGTGGTTTCGTCAATGGCAGAACCTTCGATGACACCATCTTCAGGACAAACCTGGAAGCCGCCCATGCGATTGCCCGTCAACTGCGGCTACGCAACCTGGGCGGTATCATCATCCTGGATTTCATTGATATGATGAACCCTGAACATCAACAGGCTGTGATTGAAGAACTCCGCAAAGCGTTGGCACTTGATCGTACGAAAGTCTCTGTTTCAGCACTATCTGCGTTGGGATTGGTTGAAATGACCCGGAAACGCACCCGAGAGTCACTGGCACATGTCCTATGTGAACCCTGTCCCATCTGCAATGGCAAAGGACAGATTAAAACCGCTCAGACCATCTGTTATGAAATCATGCGGGATATCAACCGTGAAGCAAAACAGTTCAGCCCACGTGAATTCCGTATCCTTGCCTCACAGATTGTCATTGACCGGTTCCTTGAGGAAGAATCCCAGCATCTTGCTGGTTTAGGAGATAGCATCGGCAAACCGATTTCCCTTCAGGTTGAACCTTCGTACCATCAAGCTCAATATGATGTCATTTTGATGTAAGACCATCCTACCTAAACCCATCTTGATAATCTATTGGCATTTATCTAAATATTTTGCCACTGATGGGAAAACCCTGTCTGGATTGAGCAGTTCCATGCAGTTGTGGTGACCCAATGGACATTCCCGCTTTTGACACGGCGCACAGGGTAGGTCAAGAGAGATGATTTCAGAATATTTCGAAAAAGGCGGCGTATGGAGATAGTCGGTTGACCCGTAAATAGCAACCACCGGTTTCTCGAATGCAGAAGCGATATGCATCAGCCCTGAGTCATTAGTGACCATCAGGGTGATTTGAGAAATGATGGAAATGGCTTCTTTCAGAGAGGTCTTGCCTGCCAAGTTGATAACTTCAGGTACTGCTGCTTTGATAGGATTGCAGACAGCCTTATCGTTCCCAGATCCCATCAGAATAATCTGAACATCTGGATGGGCGGCAAGTATCTGCTTGGCAAGTTCCGCAAACTTACCATCAGGCCAGCGTTTGGCAGGGCCGAATTCGGCACCTGGCGCAAATGCAATCAGACGACGGTCTTTTGACAGTCTCAGTTTTTCAAAAGTCTGACTGACTTCCTCATCTGAGGTAAACATGGAAGGCACGGGATAGTCTTCTTTACCACCAACCGTTTCCGATGGTGCTTCTGATAGAGCCGCATAGAAGGGAATCATTGGACGAGGATGTGCCTTGTCATCGTGATGGATGACATTAAGCAGTCCATACCGTTTCTCGCCCAGATAGCCGATGCGTTCTGGAATACCAGCCATCCATGGAATCAATGCATATTTGATGGTATTGGGCAGGACATACGCTTGGTCATAACTGTTTTTCTTAAGCGTCTTTGCCATTTTCCAACGCTCGCCCAACTGCAGTTCGCCATGCTTGAAAGGGGTTGGAATAACTGCATGAACCTCCTTCATCGCCTGCCAGACAGGCGCTGCCCAAGCAGGTGCAAGAACATCAATCTCAACATCATGCCAACGTTGTTTAAGCCGCTGGAGCAATGGCTGCGCCATGATGGCATCGCCAATCCAATTCGGTGAAACAACAAGAATCCGTGAAGGCATTTTTTCCATCCCTAGCCCATTCATCTTATATCAATGGTATTTGATTTCCGTATCCGAGAAGACACCTTTGAATGCTTTCAGACATTCATCGGTCGGCCTGATCCGCCATGCATCACCGAAAGCAATCTGGCACTGTCCCTCTCGGGTGATGTAATCCACCTTGACGGGCAATCCTTTTTCATTCCTGCCAAGATAAGGTGTGAACAGTTCTTTGATGGTTTCAAGCCCATGCCCTTCAGGCAAGGAAAAACAGATATGGTCTCCAAAATGACAACGTGTCTCTTCAAGATTAAGGACATCTTCAGCAGTAACCCGCAATCCACCTGAAAACCGGTCTTCGGAAACACGGCCAAACACCATCAGGAACTCATCCTGCACAATAGCATGGCGGCATTTTTCAATCATCTCATCAAACAATGAAACCTCAACTTTAGCGGTACCATCATCCAATGAAACAACCATCAATCTTCCCCGCTGGGTCTGCTGGATACGTGATCCCGCCACAACACCCGCAAGCCATTGCGAATCGCGTGAGGCCTTGAGTGCATTGAGATGAGAACGGACATAACGTTTGGCTTCTTCAGCATAAGAATCAAAGAAATGTCCTGTCAGGCAGAAACCCAATACGGTCTTTTCTTCTTGGAGACGCTGTTTGTTGCCCCAAGCAGGCACATCAGCATATTCGACAATACTCTGTACCGTTTCTTCATCACCGAACAGGCTTACCTGATTGGCAGATGCCGCCATCTGTTCCGCTGCATCAATCGCCAAACCAACAGATTCCAGTAAAACGCCCCTGTCCTTACCCAATGAGTCGAATGCACCTGCACAGATCAAGGCTTCAATCGTGCGACGGCTGATTTGATGGCGGTCAACCCGTGCACAGAAATCAAACAGGTCTTTGTAAGGTTCAGATTCCCTGCCTTCGATAATCGCTTGAACAGCATTTTCACCAGTTCCCTTGACGGCTCCCAGTCCGTAACGTATCTGGGATGCTGTCTTCCCGTCTTTATCTTCTGGGGAACGAACTGGACAGAAATAATAGACCGATTCATTGATGTCAGGTGGTAGGATAGTCACCCCACAGACATTCTGACAGTCCTGCACCATCGTATGAATCTTCTCGGTATCATCCATTGCCAATGACATATTTGCTGCCATAAATGCAGCTGGATGATGGCATTTAAGGAATGCCGTCTGATAAGAAAGTAGTGCATAAGCTGTCGCATGGGATTTGTTGAACCCATATCCAGCAAATTTTTCCATCAGGT
>JBJEXA010000146.1:0-2354 GCA_051885335.1 Oxalobacter sp.
GGAACTTATGACTTGTCAGTGTCCGCGCTGTCGCCATAACGCCAACAATGCTCGACATTGTCTTGAAAGAAGCCGGTTTCAACCCTGGTTCGACCCCGACAATCGGCAGATTCTGATAATGTGCCCGCAAAAGGTGGATTGCCGCAGCTGTCGCCGTATTGCAGGCGACCACCAATGCCTTTACTCCCTGTGACAGCAGAAAATCCGTGATTTTGAAAGAGCGCTCGACAATGAACGGCTCAGGTTTATCGCCATAGGGATTGTATTGCGAATCGGCAAAATAAAGCAGGTTCTCATATGGTAACCGTGTCCGGATATGCCGCGCAACAGACAGACCGCCGATGCCTGAATCAAAAACACCAATTGGCGCCGAAACATCCATCTTCAAGCTCAATGTTCCTTAGTTCTTGGAAACTACTGGAATCTTGCCATTGCAGAAATTCGCAATCTTGGCCTCCCATTCAGCTGGTCCTGTCGTGTGCAGGGAGGTTCCCGAAGAATCCACTGCCACCGTCACAGGCATATCCTCGACTTCAAACTCATAAATTGCTTCCATACCCAAGTCTGCGAAAGCCAGAACCTTCGAAGACTTGATGGCTCTTGAAACCAGATACGCGGCACCACCGACAGCGATCATATAAGCTGACTTATGTTTCTTGATGGCATCAATCGCAATGGGTCCCCGTTCGGCCTTGCCCACCATCGCAATCAGTCCTGTCTGCCCCAGCATCATTTCTGCAAACTTGTCCATACGCGTTGAAGTCGTTGGACCGGCAGGACCCACCACCTCGTCACGGACAGGATCGACAGGCCCCACGTAATAAATCACCCTGTTTGTAAAATCAACCGGCAGTTTCTCGCCTTTGGCAAGCATATCTTGAATCCGTTTGTGTGCAGCATCCCGTCCAGTCAGCATTTTGCCGTTCAGCAGCAGGGTTTGTCCCGGTTTCCAGGAAGCCACCTCTTCACGTGTCAGTGTATCCAGATTCACACGGGTTGACTTCTCGACATCCGGTGTCCAGCTGATGGCTGGCCAATCAGACAGGGCAGGGGGATCCAGATAAACCGGTCCAGAGCCATCCAGCACAAAGTGTGCATGGCGTGTCGCCGCACAGTTTGGAATGATTGCTACAGGTTTCGATGCTGCATGGGTCGGATACATATGGATTTTCACATCCAAGACCGTAGTCATGCCGCCGACACCCTGTGCACCGATCCCCAGCGCATTGATCTTGTCGCACAGTTCAATCCGCAACGCTTCCACTTCATTCTGCGGACTCCGTGCCCGCAGTTCCGCCATATCGATGGATTCCATAGCTGCTTCCTTCGCCATCAGCACGGCTTTCTCGGCAGTACCGCCGATACCGATACCCAGGATACCCGGTGGACACCAGCCAGCACCCATATGTTTCACCGTTTCCAAGACATGGTCCACAATCGAATCAGAAGGCATCAGCATCTTCAGGGAAGACTTGTTTTCAGAACCACCGCCTTTCGCGCCGACAGAAACCTCCACCGTATTGCCTGGTACAATATCCATTGCAATAACAGCAGGGGAATTGTCCCGGGTATTCTTGCGGTTGAAATGCGGGTCATCCACCACCGAAGCACGCAGCTTGTTGTCCGGGAATGTGTAGGCACGGCGTACCCCTTCATTGATGGCATCGTGGATACTGCCAGTGAAACCTTCCCATTGCACATCCATCCCGACCTTCAGGAAAACATTCACCATCCCCGTATCCTGGCAGATAGGACGTTTGCCTTCGGCACAGAGCCGCGAATTCATCAGAATCTGCTCAATCGCATCACGGGCGGCAGGGCTCTGCTCAATTTCATGAGCCTTCGCCAGATGGTCAATATAATCTTTCGGATGGTAATAGCTGATGTACTGGAGTGCGGCGGCAATCGATTCGATCAAATCGTCCTGCTTGATGATAGTTGTCATAACATTATGCCTTGGATGTCGTTATTATTGTGGTTCCAACCGGTTTATCAGACTGGTTGGATGGAATGAAACACCCATCATTATGGACGCAAAACCAAAGCAATACCCATAAGCAAAAGACATTGCGATCTACCGAAGACAGAAATGTTGTACTGAAATCAAAAAAGGGGCAAAAAGGCAAGACAAATCTGAAAAGAATGTTATAATCTCATCTTTCGAATACCGTTCCGGAGAGATGGATGAGCGGTTTAAGTCGCACGCCTGGAAAGCGTGTATAGGTGAATAGCCTATCGGGGGTTCGAATCCCCCTCTCTCCGCCAGACACTAATCCGAGATAGTCCAAAGACGTCTCGGATTTGGCTCTACCCCATTAACGGGGGATGGACATTCATGAGACCCGGTTAATCAC
>JBJEXA010000147.1:0-2320 GCA_051885335.1 Oxalobacter sp.
ACCTGTCCATCACCATTTTCTGACAACCCAACAACAACTGCTTCTATCACATTGAGAATACTGGTCTGCCCCGGTCTTTCAACAGAAATGCTGACATCACGAGCCTGGATACGCAGCCGCAATGACTGCCCGACCTGGTAATCACCTGCTGGCAGAAAAACCTGCCCACCGGAAAACTGGAAAGTGCCCAACTGGAATGCTGGATCTATCCCGACAATCCGCCCAACAACCGATGCTGCAGCATTGTCATAATGTGCAAGCGGCAGATCAAGCCGTGTCAGCATGCCATCTGTCGGTCCCGATGCCATCACTTTTCCCCGTTCCAACAGCACCAGATGGTCAGACAGGACAGCAACCTCTTCCAGCGAATGGCTGACATACAGGATCGGGATGTTCAGTTCAGCATTCAGACGGTGCAGGTAAGGCAGGATTTCCTGTCGGCGTTTCAAATCCAATGCCGCCAAAGGTTCATCCATCAACAACAGGTCAGGGTCCGTCGCCAATGCACGGGCAATCGCAACCCGTTGCCTTTCTCCTCCGGAAAGTGTGTCAGGCATCCGTTTCAGCAGATGGCCGATGCCCAGCAGTTCAACCGCCCTTTCCAACGATATCCTGTTACGGATATCTTTCACCCGCTTCATACCAAACTGCAGGTTCCGGGTGACATCCAGATGTTCAAACAGCTGGGCATCCTGAAAGACAAAACCCAATGGGCGCTGATAGGTCGGCAGGAACAACTGCTTGGCATCGTCCTGCCAGACCGTGCCGCTGATACTGATAAAACCATCCGCAGGACGTTCCAGTCCGGCAACCGCCCTCAGCAGCGTGGACTTGCCAACCCCTGACTCCCCAAAGAACGCCGTGACACCGGAACCCGGCAATGTCAGGTCGAAAACAAGCTGGTAGTTTGGGAAAACAACTTTACCCCTGAATTGCAGGCTGTTCATGTCCGCCGCCTGTTCGGATTGAAAAGATACAGCAGCAGCAGCACCACAAACGAGAACGCCAGCAGCCCTGCCGAAAGATAATGCGCCTGCGTGAACTCCAGGGATTCCACATGGTCATAAATAGTGACTGACAGCACCCGGGTCTCATCCGGAATGTCCCCACCAATCATCATCACCATACCGAACTCACCGACCGTATGGGCAAATCCCATCACAACCGCTGTAATATAACCGGGCTTTGCCATTGGCATGATGATAGAAAAAAACGTATCCCATGGAGATGCCCGCAATGTTGCCGCCGCTTCAAGCGGTCCTCTGCCAATCGCCTCAAACGCATTCTGCAATGGCTGGACGACAAACGGCAGGGAATAAACGACAGATGCCACTAACAGACCATAAAACGTGAACGGAAGCCGGGGAATCCCGATGGCATCACACAGACTGCCGACAGGTCCTCTCGGTCCCATCAGCACCAGCAGGTAAAACCCCAACACGGTCGGTGGCAGGACAAACGGCAGATTGACCACCGCATTGACCGGACCACGCCACCACCCCCGCGTATGCGCAAGATGCCATGCCAGCGGCGTTGAAACCACCAGCAGGATCAGGGTGGTCAGCGTTGCCAGCTTGAGCGTCAGGATAACTGCTGACCAATCAACTTCTGGCATGATCCGATACTTTCCCGTTCATCAGTTGGCATAGCCGTAGCTCTTCATCACCTTGCGGGCAGCCGGTGATTTCAGGTATTTCATCAAAGCAACCGCAGCCGGGTTGTCCTTACCGCCTGGCAGCAGGACAGCATCCTGGCGGATCGGTTTATAGTAGCTCTGTGGTACCTGCCAATAAGAACCACCATGGGTCAGTTTACCGCCCTTATAAATCTGGGACATGGCGACAAACCCCAGTTCTGCATTACCGGTCTGGATATAACCGAATGTCGTGCCGATATTCTTGCCGACAACCAGTTTGTCATTGACGGCAGAAGTCAGCCCCATTTTCTGCAATGTCTGGGTGGCAGCCAGCCCATAAGGTGCCAGTTTAGGATCAGCAATGGCAATATGGTTGTAAGAGCCGGTTTTCAGGACATTGCCGTTTTTATCCACATACCCAGGTGTGGCAGACCACAGGACCAGTTTACCGATGGCATAGGTAAAGCGGGAACTTGGGACAATACCACCATTTTGTTCCAGCTTGATGGGTTTTGCCTGGTCAGCAGACAGGAAGATGTCATAAGATGCGCCGTTCTGGATCTGGGCGACAATCTTGCCGCTGGCTTCAGCAGAAATAGAAACGGTATGACCGGTTGCGCGCTGGAACTGCGCAGAAATATCTTCCAGCGGTTCCTTGAAATTGGCGGCAACGGCGACACTGAC
>JBJEXA010000148.1:0-2318 GCA_051885335.1 Oxalobacter sp.
TGCTGTCATCCCCTTACCGTTTTGCCATCGTCCATGAATTGCATGGAAAAAAGGAACCCTCCCTGACAGAACTGCTGTCTCGTATGCAGGAAGCCGACCTGACATTGGTAGAAGGATTCCGTGATGAGCAGGCGCCAAAGCTGGAAATATACCGTCCAGCCCTTGGGAAAACGCCAATGTATCCCGATAACCTGACCATTGAAGCGGTGGCTTCTGATGCGCCAAAACCAGATAATATCCGACAGGGTATCGTATGGCTTGATCTGAACAATATTCCCC
The DNA here is from genome assembly GCA_051885335.1 of Oxalobacter sp. GTDB lineage: Bacteria > Pseudomonadota > Gammaproteobacteria > Burkholderiales > Burkholderiaceae_D > Oxalobacter. The sequence goes on from JBJEXA010000148.1 coordinate 280, forward strand.
AGATAATCGATTGGTTGTTGAACCCATGAAAAAACGGCAGACAACCTTTTTAGGCTGCCTGCCGTTTAACAGCAAGAAATCTGTCAGTTATAAAGATGCTTTGGACATCCACTGCATGTTTTTCATGGCTAGTGCAGACTGGATACGGGAACAGGCAGGACACAGTTTCGGTTCCTGGACCGCACCTCTCAAGGTATCTGCTGTTTTCTGAAGCTGAATCACTGATGCCGAGAATGTTTCTCCGCAGGCTGCACAGACTTCCATCGACTGCTTACGGACAACAGACCCTGTAATTTCAGTGACACGGAAACCATCACGATCTTCAACCTTGATGGCACCTGTCGGACAAACTGATGCGCAGGCACCACAACCGATACACCGTTCGGCAGGCCTCAGCAGGTCACTGAAAACCATCCGGCCTCCTTTGGTCTCAACCATCCGCAACGCTTCCGCACCAACCTCAATACATGCCAATTCACACAGCCCACAACCAATACAGGTATCACAACGCAGGCAACGCTGGGCTTCAACTGCAGCAACTTTCTCATCCCAATCTTCCTGCATGAATTCATGGGAATATTTGCGGGTATTTGGATCGTGCTCTTCAATATGGGCTCGGTCAGCGGACATACGGTGTGCAGGATCCGCCTCAATGAAAGGCACTTCATCACGACGTTGAGGCTCCAAGGAAGCATAGTCTGCCTTTTCCCCCGTCAGATACTCATGGATAGACAAGGCCGCCCGTTTGCCAGATCCAATCGCTGCCACAACGGTACTTGCGCCATGGGCAATATCCCCACTGGCAAAAATACCTTCTTCTGCGGTCATCAATGTTTCAGGATCATTGACGATAGCCCCCCATTTTGTCTCAATTTTGGAACCTTCAAGCCATTGCAAGTCTGCTTCCTGACCAATCCCGGCAAAAATCTGGTCTGCATGAACCGTGATTGGTTCAACCTTGCCAGCATCCGGCGCATAACGGGAACGTTCAAACTCAATCATGCCGCCTTCCATGACACGGGTTGGAGCCCAGAATTCAACCAGTTCAACACCTTCAGCCAATGCCAGCTCGACTTCGTGCGGATTTGCAGGCATCTGCTTGCGGTTGCGGCGATACCACATCTGGACTTTTTCTGCCCCCTGACGGAAAGCCGTCATGGCAACGTCAATGGCAGCATTACCTCCGCCAATGACAATCACATGAGGGCCAACACGCGGATTCTTGCCTGAACGGACAGCTGTCAGGAAATCCATGCCCCCAATGACAAAATCCTGGTCATCCCCAGGAACACCAAGCCGTTTGGAATTCTGCATACCGGTGGCAAGCAGGGTCGCATCGTAGCCTTTATCCTGGAATTCCTTGGCATTGCCAACATGATACCCAAGATGGATTTCCACGCCAAGATTTCTGACAACATCAATTTCTGCATAGAGCTTGTAATCTGGCAGACGGTAGTTTGGAATGCCATAACGCATGACACCGCCGGGATGCTCACGTTCATCGAAAATCTCAACAGAATGACCTTTCTGCGCCAGATAATAAGCAGCTGTAACGCCAGAAGGTCCGCAACCGACAATTGCAATCTTTTTACCTGTCGGTTTTGCTTTCTTCAATTCTGGACGCACCTCTGCACAACGGGCGGCGACATGCTTCATCGGACGAATGAAAACAGGCTTGCCACTGACTGCATTCTGGACACAATCGTATTCACAGGGAGCTGGACAGACCAACCCGCAAGAATCTGGCAATGGTGTATCCTTGGACAACACCTTCAAAGATTCTGAAAAATTCCCATGACCAATATGGGCCATCATGCTTGGAATATCAATATGCGCTGGGCATGCAACCTGACAAGGTGCGGAACGGGGTTTGAAACAAGTGCCAACCGTACAACTACCTGCCAAATGGGACTCCCACTCCTCACGTTTTTCCCGCAAGGATGCAATAAGGGCATTCCCCAACTCTGGTGATATGCCCTTAAGTTCTCCTGCTGCCTTATCCAGTTCTTCTAGACTCCGGATATTGCTGCGCCCCAAGG
>JBJEXA010000149.1:0-2314 GCA_051885335.1 Oxalobacter sp.
ATTGCTGATGCACCAGACCTGCCAGTCATTCCTGCTGATATCCCATCACTGATGCTCCAGCGCAGACCAGACATCGCTGTGGCAGAACGGCGTGTCGCCCAGGCCAATGCCGAAATCGGTATTGCCAAAGCCGCCTTCTTCCCCGCCCTATCTCTTTCGGCAACAGGTGGCTGGCGGCATACATCCTTCAACGACCTGTTCACTGTGCCGAACCGTATCTGGTCAATCGGGCCATCCATCGCCTTGAACATCTTCGATGCTGGACTGAGACGGGCACGGAGTGACGAAGCCATCGCTACCTATGATGAAACCGTTGCCGCCTACCGTCAGCAGGTCTTGACCGCCTTTCAGGAAGTTGAAGACAATCTCGCAGCCCAAAACTACCTCCACCATGAGGCTGAACACCAAATGGCAGCAGTCAATGCCGCCAAAAGGGCAGAACAGATCATGATGAACCGCTACCGGGCAGGCACCGCCAGTTATATCGAAGTCCTGACCGCACAGAATACCCGCATCAATGCGGAGAATACCTGGTGGAGCATCCGCAAACGCCAGTTCACCAGTGCAGCTTCATTGATTGTGGCACTGGGTGGCAGTTGGACTCAAACCCAAGCCCCAGCAACACCTGATGAAAAAGCTCCCTCAACCAACTCATCATCTGGAACAGCGCATTTCGTTGGTTGATATCCATGCTATGCAATACAGTTCTGCATCAAGGCAGCCGATATCCTGAAAAAATGCATAATGGATAATTGTTAAACAGCTTCATAACGGGTATTTTTCAGAATTTTACAAAAATTACCCGTTAAAAAGGCGCATAACGTTTTCTCAGTTGACGTCCTCCCCAGTATGAATGCTGGAGATTCCTGCCGGGTTGCAACTGCAACCCCTCGGTGGGTTCCTGATTCATCGAGACTGCCCAGAGAATTCAGTGCTTGATTTTTACCTCATATTCCCCAAGGTCTCACGGACTCTCCACAGGCTGACACGACACGTCCTGCCGCCAAGAGGAATTTTAAACAACAACTCCTTATATCCCCGCACGATTAATCAGAAGATGCCGTGTAAATCTGCAACAGTTCTATTCCCTATCTCCCAAAGGAAATGGATAGCCTGTTTTCATTTAAGATATCCGTTTTTCTGACTTGAAATATCATACTATGCCTGAACAAGGCTCAAAAAGGGACATCTTACTGGTCATCTGTGCTGCTTTTTTCTTCTCAAGCAGTTTTATGATGGTACAGCCTATCATCACAGGCTTTGCCGAAAACCTTGGTGCCACCAGCATGCTGATGGGGCTGATTGGTGGCTTATCCAATGTGGTTTCCTTGGTTCTCCGACCTTTTGTTGGCAGCATGACTGACCATTTCAGCAAGTTCCGGATATCCCTTGCCAGTACAGGCCTGATTTTCCTCGCATCAGTCGGCTATTTATGTTCGATGCATCCTGTGACGGTTGCCATCTCCCGTATCCTGGCAGGATTTGGCTATATCGGCTACACAGCCTGCATGGGAACCTGGATTGCGGAAATGGCACCAAATAATAAAATCGGTTCTTATATGGGGCTATTCGGTGTTGCACTGGCTTCCGCAATGGGAACAGCGCCTGCCACTGGTGTCGCCATCTATCAGTACTTTGGATACCGCCCTGCTTTTCTTGCCGTCACTCTGTATACTATATCGGTTGCGTTGCTGATTCGTCTTGTCAAGAATCCTGGAACACCGAATGTCCCCGACACCGTACAGCCAGCCCAGCAGAAATTCCAACCGATTGCATGGAATGTCTTGCCCATTACAGTTGTTGCTACGCTGTCTGCCACGCCTTTTTTCGCAACACAGGTTTTCCTGGTCAGATACTGCGAAGCACGTTCGATTCCGGTGATGGCAGGATTGTTCTTCCCCATTTATTCCGTGATATTGATTGCATTGCGTCTGACACTGAAACACCTGTTTGACACGGTGCCTTTCAAACACTTTCTATGCTGGTGCACCGCCTCTGCATTCATCGGTTTCACCTGCTTTTCTTTCATGACAGACTATTTACTGTTGGGGATTGCCGCTATCTTCACCGCTGCTGGTTTTGGACTGATGTTCTCAGTTGCCCAAGCCAATGCCATCATCATTGCAGGTCCTGGACGACGAGGCATTGGAAACAGCACTTTCTTTATCGGCAATGACCTAGGCATGGCTTTGGGACCGATTGTCGGCGGTATCCTGTATGGTCATTTACCTATTGCCTGGTTCTTCCCTACATTGTTGATTTTCCCGCTCATTACACTGCCTTTCTGGTGGATCAGCCAAAAAATCTGGCATTG
>JBJEXA010000150.1:0-2313 GCA_051885335.1 Oxalobacter sp.
ATGATGTGGCGGTGGAGAAATCAAGCCGACACCTGGCACAGAAAAACGCATACTGGCGATATATTCCGAAACTTTCTGCCCGGGCAGATGTCCTCCTTCTCCGGGTTTTGCACCCTGCCCCATCTTGATCTGTATCTCATCAGCAGAATTCAGGTATTCCGCTGTCACCCCAAAACGGCCCGAAGCAACCTGTTTGATACGAGAACGCAACGAGTCACCTTCCTGAAGTTCAATATCGGCCATGATCCTGTCTTTACCCAGGATAGATTGCAAGGTCTCTCCCTGCTTGATCCTGCGTCCTGCCTGTTCACCCTGATAACGCCGGGGATCTTCGCCCCCTTCACCGGTATTGGACTTGCCTCCAATTCGGTTCATCGCTATGGCCAAGGAGGCATGAGCTTCCGCACTAATGGAACCCAGCGACATCGCTCCGGTGGCGAAACGCCTGACAATTTCTTTTGCCGGTTCAACTTCATCAACAGCAATCGCCTTAGAAGGATCAAACCTGAATTCGAACAAGCCCCGCAATGTCATTTGGCGCTTGGACTGATCATTGATGATCTGCGCATATTCCTTATATGTCGCATAACTGTTCGCACGTGTGGAATGCTGCAGCTTTGCAATAGCATCAGGCGTAAACATATGGTTCTCGCCCTGCTTGCGGAAAGCATATTCCCCGCCGATATCGAGGAAGCGGATTGGCATTTCACGAGAAGCAAATGCTTTCTTATGCAGAAGCAGGCATTCCTCTGCAATCTCAAAGATCCCGATCCCCTCAACACTGGATGATGTTCCTTTGAAATACTTTTCAACCAGCCTGGAAGACAGGCCAATTGCCTCGAAAATCTGTGCACCACAATATGACCGGTATGTTGAAATACCCATCTTTGACATGATTTTCAGCAACCCCTTATCAACCGCCCTCATAAAATTCAATTGAGCTTTCTCAGGCGTCAGATCTGCAGAAAGACGCGGCGCAAGCATTGCTAGCGTCTCAAGGGCAAGATAAGGATGGACAGCCTCTGCTCCATACCCTGCCAATAACGCAAAATGATGGGTTTCTTTCGCAGAACCGGTTTCCACCACCAACCCCGTAGAAGCCCTCAGCCCCTTTGCCACCAGATGCTGATGGATTGCAGAAGTCGCCAGCAATGCCGGAATTGCAAAACTGTCAGGCCCCATCTTACGGTCAGAAACAATCAGGATATTATGCCCGGAACGAACTGCATCCACCGCTTCGGCGCAAAGCGATGCCAGATGCGCCTCAATACCTTCTTTACCCCATACCACGGGATAACAGATATTCAGTTCATATGAACGGAACTTACCATTTGTGTAAGCATCGATATTGCGGATGCTTGCCATCTCATCGAAGCCCAGCACGGGTTGGGAAACCTCCAAGCGCATCTGCGGATTGACATTGTTCGTATCCAGAGGATTCGGTTTTGGCCCAATATAAGACAGCAGTGACATGATGATCGATTCACGGATAGGATCGACCGGCGGGTTTGTGACCTGTGCAAAAGACTGCCTGAAATAGTTATACAGTGGTTTGGAACGACTCGACAAAATCGCCAGTGGGGCATCATTGCCCATGGAACCGATTGCTTCCTCAGCTGTCAGCGCCATCGGTGGCAGGATAATCTTCAGGTCTTCCTGCGTATAACCAAAAGCTTCCTGCCGTTGCAGCAGAGGGACCGACGAAACAGCCTCGCCATGCACCTGCGTTTTCAGATCATGCAATTTGATGCAGACTGAATTTGTCCATGCACGGTAAGGTCGTGCGTTGGCATAAGTATCCTTGATTTCCTTATCATCAATGATGCGCCCAGCCTCCATATCAATCAGGAACATTTTTCCTGGTTCCAAACGCCATTTCCTGATGATCTTGGTCTCAGGGATGGGGAGTACCCCTGTTTCGGAAGCCATGACAACCAGATCATCATCTGTAATGACATAACGTGCCGGCCTCAGACCATTCCTGTCCAGCACTCCACCGATCTGACGACCATCCGTAAACGCCATGGCAGCAGGACCATCCCAAGGTTCCATCATCGCTGCATGATATTCATAAAATGCCCGACGGCTGTCCGACATCAGGGAACTGTTTTCCCATGCCTCAGGAATCATCATCATCATGGCATGTGCCAGCGGATAACCGGACATCACCAGCAGTTCAAGCGCATTATCGAAACAGGCAGTATCAGACTGTCCCTCATACATCAACGGATACAATTTCTGCAAATCACGGCCAAGCACCACGGAATCCATCATTTCTTCACGGGCACGAAACCAGTTGAAATTGCCCTTCAC
>JBJEXA010000151.1:0-2296 GCA_051885335.1 Oxalobacter sp.
GCCAGCACATTGGCAAGGCTGGTCTTAAAATCAGGCTGTGCGGTACTCAACCTACGGAGTGTTAGGGACATGCTTTCCTCCCTTTCAGTTCTTATCTTTTTCCTGCGCAGCAGATGCCTGTCTGAAAGCATCGAGAATCGGCTGCATTTCTTTACGTTTCAGTTTCAGGGAAGCCTGGTTAACAACAAGGCGCGAGGTGATTTCCTGAATCCGTTCAACTTCAACAAGATTGTTGGCTTTCAGCGTGTTGCCTGTGCTGACCAAGTCAACAATAACATCAGACAAACCGACAAGCGGCGCCAGTTCCATGGAACCATAAAGCTTTATGATATCAACATGCAGGCCCTTCTTGGCAAAGTGTTCCCGTGCTGCATGGACATATTTGCTGGCAACACGCAGCCGCGCACCCCGACGGACAGCCGCTTCATAGTCAAACCCTTTTCTGACGGCAACTGCCAGATGACAACGTGCAATCTGAAGGTCTATCGGCTGATACAGCCCTGTTGCGCCACTTTCCTGGAGGACATCTTTCCCAGCAACCCCAAAATCCGCAGCACCATACTGCACATATGTCGGAACATCCGTCGCCCGGACAATGATGACCCTGACTTTCGGTTTATTGGTCGGCAGGATGAGTTTCCTGGAAGTCTCAGGGTCTTCCTGCACCTCAATGCCTGCTGCTTTCAGTAAAGGAATGGTCTCATCGAATATACGTCCCTTGGAAAGGGCGAGAACCAGTTCCTGTTGCTCTTCTTCGTTTTTTACTTCTTGCTCACTCATTCTTCACTGACTCTTCTGATATCAGCACCAACTGCTGCCAGTTTCACTTCCATCTGGTCATAGCCCCGGTCAAGATGATAGATACGGTTGACATGCGTTTCTCCCTGTGCTGCCAGTCCGGCAATAACCAGTGAGGCGGATGCACGCAGGTCAGTCGCCATGACTGGAGCTCCTACAAGCCTGCTGACACCGGTTACAAAAGCAGTATTGCCTTCCGTTCTGATTTTTGCTCCCAATCGATTCAGTTCCTGGACATGCATGAAACGGTTCTCAAAAATGGTTTCAACCACATGGGTGGTCTCTGCCGCCAAGCAGTTGACTGCCATGAACTGTGCCTGCATATCCGTTGGGAATCCCGGATATTCAGTGGTACGGAAGCTGACGCCCTTGGGACGTTTATCCATCTGGATTTGGATTGAATCACCATAGCAGGTCAGCACAGCACCCATCTCACGGATTTTCTGCAACGCGACATCAAGGATGTTATCGCAGGTGTTCGTCAGCAGAACATCCCCCCCTGTAGCAGCGACGGCACAGAGGAATGTACCGGTTTCAATGCGGTCCGGGATGACATGATGGGCTGCACCGTGCAGGCTCTTGACACCATGGATAACCAGTTGGTCGGTACCGATGCCTTCAATTTCTGCACCCATCTTCACCAGCAGATGAGCCAAGTCAGTGACCTCGGGTTCCCTGGCCGCATTCTTGATGACAGTTTCCCCCTCAGCAAGCACAGCAGCCATCAGCAGATTCTCGGTACCTGTAACGGTGATCATGTCAGTGACAATCTGGGTTCCTTTCAGGCGTTTTGCACGAGCATAGATATATCCGCCTTTAATTTCGACTTCCGCCCCCATCGCACGCAGCCCTTTGATATGCTGCTCAACCGGACGTGACCCGATGGCGCATCCACCAGGCAAAGAAACCCTTGCTTCCCCGAAACGAGCGACCAGCGGACAAAGAACCAGAATCGCCGCCCGCATAGTCTTGACCAACTCATACGGTGCGTCAAACTGATTGACATTCCTGCCGTTGAGAATCATCCTGCCGCCTTCTTGCTTGATGGAAACCCCCATCTGCCGCAATAGATCCAGCATGGTCTGGACATCTTTCAGATGCGGCACATTGGTCAGAACAACATCATCAGCGGTCAATAAACCTGTACACAGGATAGGCAGTGCAGCATTTTTCGCACCAGAGATTGGAATCTCGCCATTCAGACGTCTTCCACCATGAATAATCAATTTGTCCATTTATGAATTTCGATTAATGAATGCACCGAAAAAGTCTAAAAACGCAATTTATAACCTTTCCGCAGTAAATGTAAGGTGAATACTGCAAAAAAGCAAAAAAATATGCTGACTATTCCCAAACTTGTCCACGGATTGACATCTGAGCAGCCCAAAAAGCTATATCGGAAACCATCCACAAGATAAAAGAATGGATTGAACCTTGAAACACACTGCCAGAATTCAGACAGGGAATGGATGGAATAAAACACCCCTGACAGGAAGGT
>JBJEXA010000152.1:0-2274 GCA_051885335.1 Oxalobacter sp.
ACATCGCACGGTAGGTGCCGTAATAGTCGCCAAAGGGTTGGTGGATGAGAAGCAGGTCAATGTAATCAGTTTTCAGTTTCTTCAGGGATTCCTGGATGGAAGCATAGGCTTTTTCTTCTCCCGCATTGGAAATCCAGACCTTGGTGGTCAGGAAAATCTCGTTACGTGGAATGCCGCTGGTTGCAATGGCTTCGCCGACTTCTGCTTCGTTGAAATAAGCTTGGGCGGTGTCGATATGGCGGTAACCAACCTCTAATGCATCCAAGACGCATTGGGTACATTCTCGAGGCGGGATCTGGAAAACGCCATAACCGATCATCGGCATTTTTGCACCGGTGTTGAGAGTCTGATAATCCATAACAGCATCCTTTAGGAACGTTGGCTGAAACTGTCATCCGTTCTGAAGAAGGATGACTTCTTACTACAGGATATGATGAATCATTCTGGAAAAAGCGTAAAGAGTCTGGTTCCCTGTACATTCAGTTTTTGACGGGCTTCCTGCCAGTCGGGATACCATGTCTTGACAATCGCCCAGAACCTGGGGCTGTGATTCAGTTCGACGAGATGGGCGAGTTCGTGGATGATGACATAGTCCATCAGAGACCAATCGGTCAAGATGAGCCGCCAGTTCAACCGGATATGATGTTTGGCGGAGCAGGACCCCCAACGGTGCAAGGCATTGGACAGGGCGGCTTTTGCATAATTCAGCTGCATGGTGTCTGCCTGGTCCGCAAGGCGGCTGAGAAGGATGGTCTTTGCCTGTTCTTTCAGCCAGTTTGTCATGGCTTTTGCAACAGATTCAGTATCTGCCTTGGCGGTTTCAAGGGTCAATTCCCCTTCAGTATGGATGAAATGGTTCCTGGTGGAAAATGTCTTAACTAGATGAAGGCGGCAGTCTTTGCCAAGATAGGGGAATACAGTGCCATCCCGCCAGATGATGGGAGCAGAGGAGCCCAGCAGGTTTGCTTGGATTTTATCCAAGGATTTCAGGATCCATCTGGCTTTTGATGTCAGTGACTGTTCAATCAGGGAAAGGGAAGCGTTTTCAGGTACTGTGACTGTCAGGCCATGATGGTCAATTTTGAAACCGATGGACAGCCTGGCAGAACGTTTCAGGGTATAGGTGATGACTTTGCCGTCTATGGCAAACCGGTATGTCATTTGGCATCAGGTTTCGTATCAGGATAGAGATGTGGTGAGATGTTGCGCATCTCGCCTTCAATCCAGGTTTCCACTTCTTGGGTCAGTTCGTCGGCTTTCTTGCCTTCGGTCGGGATAGGTTTTCCAAAAGAAAGGGTGATCAGGCCCGGTGTCTTGACAAAGGTGGTCTTAGGCCAGCATTCACCAGAATTCAATGCGACGGGAATGACCTGTGCTTTGGTCTTGATGGCGAACATGGCGCCACCATTCTGGTATGTTCCTTTTTCGCCAGGGGGAACACGGGTGCCTTCTGGGAAGATCATGATCCAGTGACCGTCTTTCAGACGCTGGTTGCCAATATTGACCATCTGGCGGAAGGCATTCACGCGTTTATTCCGGTCAATCGGAATCATCCGCAGGAAAGCCAAGACCCAACCAAAGAATGGGATATAGAGCAGGGATTTTTTCAAGACGAAGGAGACCGGGCATGGCAGGACCAGCATGGTAAAGAGGGTTTCCCAGGCAGACTGGTGTTTGCTGAGAAGCACAACGGGACCCTTCGGGAAATTTTCTGTACCTTTCACTTGGTATTTGACTCCGCAGATAATCCAAGCAAGACTGATGGTACCCCTTGCCCAGATGGAAGCAATTTTGTAGCGCCCTGAAAACGGCATCCAGCAGGTGAACAGGCAGACGAATCCCCAGATAAAGGTGTATGTCCACCAGATTAAGAAAAAAAGGATTGAGCGTATGAATCGCATGGATGCCTCTTTGTTTTATTAGGATGGGTAAGTCAATGAATAATGTCTTTGGGTTGTTGATATTCAAGTATTTTTTTTGTTCCCGAGATAGGGAATGGCTGGTCAGTGCCTAGTTATTTTTTCTGTTTTCCGATATGGCTTTTTTCTCGTTTTTTCTTTTTGCCTGCGGTTTTCTGTGATTTGTCTTTTAAGGAATCCTGTTTGGCTTTTGCCGCTGCTTTGGCTTTTGCCTTAGGTGCTGCTTTATCCAGGTTTTCACTGACAACAGGCTTTTCCTTCTGTTCTGGTACTGTCTGTACCGATGTCGTGGAAACCGCCTGTTGGTCTTTTTCAATCAGATGTGATGCAACAGCGGCAAGGTTGTCGAAGACCT
>JBJEXA010000153.1:0-2255 GCA_051885335.1 Oxalobacter sp.
TTTGCCCATTAAAATCCCCGTTAAGTAATGGTCTACTTAACGGGGTATAGTTCAATTATGCGGTGTTTTTTTATGGTGTTTTTTTGACAGGGAGTCTCTAGGAGTTTCCTTTTTCCATTTTCAGCCTGTCCTGTTCTGTGATAAAGTAAGTAAGTTATGGAAGGCATCTTGATGGCATTCCGCTAGATGCTAAAGGCGAAAATTATCAGGTTTTTTCTGCGGGGTGACCGCTTTTTTAATTTTAGGTATCCGCATCCTGATAGCGCCAGGCTGTTCCGTTCGAAGTTTCTTGGAGATAAAAATGGTTTCAGTTCGGCTTCCCGACGGTTCAAAACGGGAATTTGAGAATCCTGTCACAGTAGCGCAGGTAGCGGCATCCATCGGCAGTGGCCTGGCGAAAGCTGCTGTCGTCGGCAAGGTGGATGGCAAGCTTGTTGATACATCCTATCTTATTAATAAAGATGTTGACCTGTCGATTGTGACTGACCGTGATGCGGATGGTGTCGATGTCATCCGTCATTCCACCGCTCATCTGCTGGCTTATGCGGTCAAGCAGCTTTTCCCAGATGCACAAGTCACCATCGGGCCAGTCATTGAAAACGGCTTTTATTACGATTTCTCGTATAAACGCCCTTTTACCCCGGAAGACCTTCAGGCGATTGAAAAACGAATGACGGAACTTGCCCGCAAGAATGAACCAGTTACACGCCGTGTGGTTTCCCGTGATGAAGCAGTTGCCTATTTCAAATCATTGGGCGAAGCCTACAAGGCGGAACTGGTTGAGGCTATTCCACAGGATCAGGAAGTTTCTCTTTACACCAGCGGTGGATTTACTGATTTGTGTCGGGGACCTCATGTGCCGTCCAACGGCAAGCTCAAGGTTTTCAAACTGATGCGGGTTGCCGGCGCTTACTGGCGGGGCGATTCCAAGAATGAAATGCTGCAACGCATCTACGGCACAGCCTGGGCGAAGAAAGAAGATCAGGATGCATACCTGAAAATGCTGGAAGAAGCGGAAAAACGTGACCACCGCCGTCTGGGACGCCAGCTTGACCTGTTTCATTTCCAGGATGAAGCCCCTGGGCTCATCTTCTGGCATGCAAAAGGCTGGACCATCTGGCAACAGGTTGAACAATATATGCGCCGTGTCTATCAGGAAAACGGTTACAACGAAGTTAAGGCACCTCAGATCCTGGACCGCTCACTATGGGAAAAATCCGGTCATTGGGAAAACTATAAAGAAAACATGTTCACCACGGAATCGGAAAACCGGATCTATGCCGTCAAACCGATGAACTGCCCTGGACATGTCCAGATTTACCGTGCCGGTCTGCATTCCTACCGTGAACTGCCGTTGCGTTATGGTGAATTCGGTCAGTGTCACCGTAACGAACCTTCCGGTTCATTGCATGGCATGATGCGTGTCCGAGGGTTTACGCAGGATGATGGTCATATCTTCTGTACCGAAGATCAGATTTTGGGGGAATGCATTGCCTTTACCGAGCTGTTGAAAAAGGTTTACAGCGATTTTGGTTTCACAGACATCATCTATAAGGTGGCGACCCGCCCTGAAAAACGTGTTGGCTCTGATGAAATCTGGGACAAGGCTGAGAATGCCTTGATTGAATCCCTTAAGCGTTCTGGCGCGGAATACGAGATTTCTCCGGGGGATGGTGCCTTCTATGGACCGAAAATTGAATATACCCTGAAAGATGCCATTGGCCGTATGTGGCAGTGTGGCACCATCCAGGTTGACTTCTCCATGCCAAGCCGCCTGGGGGCGGAGTATGTTGCAGAGGACAATACCCGTAAGACACCGGTCATGATTCACCGTGCGATCCTGGGGTCCTTGGAACGTTTTATTGGTATTCTGATTGAAAACCATGCAGGGGCAATGCCGATGTGGCTGGCACCTGTCCATGCGGTTGTCATGAATATTTCCGATGCCCAGGCAGATTATGCAGACAGTGTTGTTCAAATGCTGAAAAAATCAGGATTCAGGGTAGAAAGCGATTTGCGGAACGAAAAGATTAACTATAAAATACGCGAGCATTCCGTAAATAAGATTCCTTATATGCTGGTTGTCGGTGATAAGGAGAAGAGTGCCAACACCGTTGCTGTCCGCGCTCGGGGAGGCGAAAACTTGGGCGTTATGGCATTGGATACACTGATTGCCCGTATGCAGAACGACATCAGTGAGAAGAAATAATCCTGTCATTGGACAGAGACAACTGAAGTAAGTGAGGAATTAAGAT
>JBJEXA010000154.1:0-9726 GCA_051885335.1 Oxalobacter sp.
TATGGATTGATTCAAAATTCTCCGCTTCCAATGAATAAGCGGCAATCCGGTCATCAGCATTGAGCATACCGGCAACATCCCTGACAAGGTCTTCGACAAATTTCGGGTTGTCATACGCATATTCTGTCACATATTTTTCATCAGGACGCTTTAACAGACCAAACAGCTCACAGGATGCCTGTGCCTCGATATTGGCAATCAGCTCTTCGATTGGCAAGATTTCATTCAGAACAGCATGGACAGTGATATGGGAACGCTGGTTGTGTGCCCCGTATCTTGAGATTTCCTTGGAACAGGGGCAAAGGCTGGTAACTGGCACTTGGACAGACAGTGTGGTTGCCAACCTGCCACCGGTAACCTCCCCTTTCATACCGACCTCATAATTCATGACACTTTTCACGCCGGAAACCGGTGCGGCTTTTGTTATGAAGAACGGGAATAGGACTTCAATCATGCCAGATTCCGCATTCAACATAGACAGCATGTCATAAATCAGCTGCCTGAAGACCTTGAAGTCCAAAGGTGCGGCATCCAGGCTAGTGAAATTTTCTAGCAGGTCGATGAAGCGCGACATATGTGTACCCTTTTGATGGTCTGGTAGGCGGACATACATGTTCCATGTTCCAACAGAAGGTTGGATACCGTCACGGGACTGTACCCGCAAAGGGTGCTTGACACCTTTGACACCAACTTTCTGGATGGTGATCTGCCAGGTATCCAGAGTATTCTGGACATCAGGAATCGTATTCAATGCAGGATGCATACCATTACCGGATGATGCACAGACAAGGCATTCATCAGGATTTGTATCGGTATCTGTTGGATTGCGGAAATTCATTGTCAAACCTTAAATTGTCCACTGATGCAGGCGACTGCATCATATTTCATTCATCTAGCTTTTTTCCAAGACGGTCTTTGATAGACCGCTCAATACCCTTGCCATCCAGTCCATTCATGGCAAGCAGGGTCGGTATATCACCATGGTCAATAAACCTGTCAGGTAATCCCAGCTGGATGACTGGATTTGTCAATCCCTGTTCTGATAAGACTTCTAACACAGCAGAACCGGCTCCTCCTGCGACAGCACCTTCTTCCACTGTGACAAGGGTATGGTGGTGATTTGCTGCCTTAACGATAAGTTCACGGTCAATCGGTTTGATGAACCGCATATTGATGACAGTGGCATTCAGCTTTTCTCCTGCCTCAAGTGCAGGATTAACCATGGTGCCAAAAGCCAAGATGGCAATATCTGTTCCTTCCTTTAAGATAAGCCCTTTGCCGATGGGTAAAGGCATCATATCCTTTTCAATATTTGCGCCAATACCCGTTCCACGGGGATAGCGGACAGAAGCTGGCCCATGATAAGAATAAGCGGTTACTAACATCTTACGGGCCTCATTCTCATCACTGGGTGCCATAATGACCATGTTCGGGATACATCTCAAGTAACCCATATCATAGCTGCCGGCATGAGTTGCACCGTCAGCGCCCACTAGACCCGCGCGGTCGATAGCAAATGTTACATCCAGATTCTGCAATGCAACATCATGGACCAATTGGTCGTACGCACGTTGCAGGAAGGTGGAATAAATGGCAACAACCGGTTTAAACCCTTCACAGGCAAGTCCTGCAGCAAAAGTCACAGCATGTTGCTCAGCAATGCCTACATCAAAGAACCGGTCAGGGAAACGCTGAGCGAATGCCACCATCCCAGAACCTTCACTCATCGCAGGAGTGATGCCAACCAGTTTCTGATCCTGCTGGGCTGTATCGCAGAGCCAGTCACCGAAAACCTTGGAAAAAGTCGGCTTCACAGCAGGTTTGGACTTGATTCCTTCTTCTGGACTGAATTTTCCCAATCCATGATACAGGGTGGGATCTGCCTCAGCCAGTTTGTAACCATGCCCTTTCTTGGTGACAATATGCAGAAAACGGGGCCCCTTTTGCTGCTTCAGGTTTTGCATGACATCCACCAATTGGTTGATGTCATGCCCATCAATGGGACCGGTATAACTGAAACCGAATTCATCGAAAAGTGTTTTGGGTGAAATCAGGCTCTTGACATCCTTCTCAAAATGTTTCGCCAGTTCAATGACCGGTGGTGGCAGGACATTCTGAGCGATGTTTTTGGCAGCTTCACCCGCAGCATAGAAACCACCTCCCATCAGCTGGGTAAAATAACGGTTCAACACTCCGACAGGTGGCGAAATCGACATATCATTGTCATTCAGGATAACCAGCAGATTGATGTCCTTATAAATACCGACATTGTTCATGGCCTCAAAAGCCATGCCGCCGGTGATGGCACCATCCCCGATAACGGCAATCGCACACCGTCCACTATGCTGGAACCTTGATGCTATTGCCATGCCCAATGCCGCTGAAATAGATGTTGAAGAATGGGCGGTGCTGAAAGCATCATAGTTGCTCTCTTCCCGTTTTGGAAAACCAGAAAGTCCATCCAACTGACGTAGCGTTCCCATCTGGTCACGCCGTCCAGTCAGGATCTTGTGAGCATAGCATTGGTGACCGACATCCCAGATCAAGCGGTCATCCGGTGTATTGAAAACATAATGCAAAGCAATCGACAGCTCAATGGTGCCAAGGTTGGAAGACAAGTGCCCTCCTGTCTTGGAAACCGACTGGATAATGAAGTCGCGCAGTTCCTCTGCCAACAGGGAGAGTTGGTACCGTGGCAGTCTGCGGAGGTCTGTCGGACTGTTGATGGTATTCAGCAGCTTCATTATTTCTTCCGATATACAACCAGGTCGGCAATGCCATGCAGCCATTGCGCTTCTGTGCCAAACCCCGCAAGGGCATCATGTGCCTGCTGGCGTAGGGTTTCAGCCAGTTTTCTGGATTCCTGTAATCCTAACAGAGAAACATAAGTTGGTTTATCGTCTCGGGCATCTTTTCCAGCAGTCTTTCCCAATCCAGCCGTATCTTCGGTAACATCCAGAATATCATCCACTACCTGGTAAGCTAGTCCAATTGCAGAGGCATAGGCTTTGAGTGCTTCCAACACCCTATCAGAAGGCAGATTGCCGGACATGGCACCCAGCAGGACAGACGCTTTCAGGATGGCACCGGTTTTCAGGCGGTCCATCTGTTCCAGCTCATCATAGGAAAGCGGTTTCCCAATGCTGGCAAGGTCAATTGCCTGACCTCCGCACATACCGGCAGGTCCAGCAGCTTCTGCCAGAATACGCATCCTGGCAGTATTCAATGGGGCATCACCACCTGAGTTGGCAAGAACCATGAATGCCTGTGCCTGCAATGCATCGCCTGCCAGCAAGGCCATTGCTTCCCCGTATTGAACATGAACTGTCGGTTTACCCCGTCGAAGGATATCATTGTCCATGCAGGGCATATCATCATGTATCAGTGAATAGGCATGGATCATCTCAACGGCACAGGCGACAGGTGTAAGAACCGTATCTGGGGCATTGAAAAGACCACCTGATGCAAACACCAATAAAGGACGGATACGTTTGCCGCCATTCAGCACCGCATAACGCATCGCCTGGTTGAGCTGTCCTGGGACACCGGTACCAGCAGGCAGATAATGCGACAGAGCCTGTTCAATAGCCGACTGGATGGTAGCTGCCCATTGATTGAAACGGTCGTCATTCATCTTTCAGTTTCGTCCGTATTGCCTGGCTGGAAAGGCTTCAGGATTTCTCCATCAAGGATCCTGACCTGCTGTTCCACCTTATCCAGTTTTGCGGTACAGAACCTGACCAGTACAGCTCCCCGTCTATAAGCATTGATGGATTGTTCTAGGGATAGCTCACCGGCTTCCATCCTGGCAACCAGCTGTTCCAGTTCTGTGATGGCTTTTTCATAAGAAGCCGGGGTCTTGTCAATATCTTCGGTATCCATAAGGTCTCAAGGCAGATGGTTGCCAGGAAATCAGGTCATGGCTGAGTTACTGGGAAAAGCATCCCTGATCAAACTTGATATTATACGCCATGAGTGGTTTAATCCTTATTTTCCATAACTTGATACATGGAAAGAGGCATTTCTCAGCCTGTCCTGCCTTCCAAGGCAGGGAATTCCCTGATATTTTCCCTGATTCCAGATGCAGTCACTTTGGATGCTTGTCACCTCGCTCTGCCTGACATTCATGGCAGTCTGTGTCAAGCTTGTGTCTGACGAATATTCCACGCTTGAGATTGTCATGTACCGCAGCCTTGTCGGGGCGGTTTTCATGGGTATCGTCACCTTCTGCCAGAAAGGTACGCTGAAAACACAGTTTCCTCTGGAACATGCGTGGCGGGCAATTGTCGGTGCCACAGCGTTCGGTCTCCATTTCTATTCTTTCAGAGGATTGCCACTGGCGACAGCTGTCACCTTGAATTACACCTCCCCGATTTGGATTGCACTGGTATTGTTCATCAGTGGTCTGCTGCATGGTCGGGCACGTTTTGAATGGAAACTGGTCGGAGCCATCATCGTCAGCTTTGTCGGGGTTGTCATGGTGCTTCAGCCGAATATCCAGGAAGAACAGTACATTTGGGGATTGATTGGACTGTCATCCGGTTTCCTAGCAGGACTGGCAGGACTTCAGGTCCGCCGCTTGGGACAGCTGGGAGAGCCGGAATACCGGGTTGTTTTCTATTTCTGTGTCATCAGTACAATCGGGTCGGCAATCCTGACCATGCTCAGCACACAGCTGCCAGGCAGTGACGGTATTGCATTCCATGAACACAGTCCAAGGGGACTGGTCCTGCTGGTTTTAGTTGGATTGTCTGCTGCCATAGGCCAGATGGCCAATACCAGGGCATTCCATTTGGGCAAAACCCTGCTGACTGCCAACCTGCAGTATTCAGGGATTGTCTTTTCCTGCATCTGGGGCATCATCATCTGGGGAGACCTGTTCGGTTGGGTCAGCTGGATAGGTATGGCAGTCATCATTGCCAGTGGCATTGCAGCTACGTTTCTCGGAGCAAAGGTCAAGAAAAGCACACCAGCTTCTACGGAAAGAGCCTGAAAGGGCAGATATCCCCATAAGAGACTGGTAAACCAGATTCAGTTTGGCGGTCAATATTGTGACAGGAGGAAGGAGCAGAACAGAAATCCAACTGGAAAACGTACGAAAAAAATACTTTTCTCTGTAGGGCAAGGGATGGCAGTAAAATAAGCATTACACTCTCTTTCCTGTCTGCAAAAAAGGCGGATACGAAGCATGTTCCCTCCGACACGCTCAGCTATCGGCTATGCTTTTTTCGCTTCCAGAACAATCTTGTCAGTCGCAGCATTTTTCTGAACACTGGCAATGCCGTTCAGACAACTCTTCAAGGCTTTGTAGCCTTCACTAACAGCAATAATCTGACCGTTGGATGCTTTCAGGCGGAAACGGAATTCCCTTGCTTTATCGGCATAAACTTCGAATTTAGGGTGTTTCTTATTGGTATAGCCTTCTGCCGTCTGATTCTCAATGGCTGCCTTGGGTGCGTTTTTCTGCACACTCGCAATCCCGTTTTTCAGACTGCTTTTACTCTTGTAGATCTGAGAACTGGCGATGACTTCACCGTTACCTGCAACCAAATTGAATTTTGAGCCAGTTTTAGTTTCCTTGATGACAAATTTACCCATCTGTCTGCCTCCTTGAAAAAGAAAAACCTTTCTACTGATGGAATATCCGCATGGATTCCGATGAAATCCATGCGGATATTCCAATATCATTCTATACGAAATATACGAAAAAGCAGGTTTCCAACAGGTTTATCAGTCACTTATCCGTTTTTGTCTTATCTATTCAATGTGCTTCATCCCAATTCCTGCCATAGCCAACCTCGGCAATCAACGGGACATCAAGTTTTGCTGCCTGTGCCATCAGTTCGGGCAGGCGTTTCCGGATAACTGCGAGCTCGCTTTCAGGAACCTCAAGGACCAGTTCATCATGGACCTGCATGATCAGCTTTGATTTGAGTTGTTCTGCCTCAAGCCAGTCATCTACAGCAATCATCGCCAATTTGATGATGTCAGCAGCAGTACCCTGCATCGGGGCATTGATGGCTGCCCGTTCAGCCGCCTGCCGGCGGGGTCCCGTTGACTTGATTTCAGGCAACCAGAGTCTTCTGCCGAATACGGTCTCAACATACCCCTGTTCCGCCGCCTGTTTCCGTGTGTTCTCCATATATGTGGCGACCCCTGGATAGCGCTGAAAATAACGATCAATATAACTTTTGGCATCTGCCCGACTGATATTGAGGCTGGCGGCGACCCCGAAGGCGCTCATTCCATAAATCAGTCCGAAATTAATGGTCTTGGCATAACGGCGTTGATCAGAAGTGACCTCAAGCGGTGTAAGACTGAAAATTTCCGCTGCCGTGGCACGGTGAATATCTTCACCTTGAAGAAAAGCTTCGAGTAGGCGTTTATCGCCAGACAGGTGTGCCATGATGCGTAGTTCAATCTGGGAATAATCGGCTGAAACGATGAAATGCCCTTCCGGCGCAATGAAAGCTTCACGGATATGACGGCCTTCTTCGGTTCTGATGGGGATATTCTGCAGATTCGGGTCATTGGAAGCCAGTCTGCCTGTCACTGCAACCGCCTGAGCATAATTGGTATGCACCCGCCCTGTTGTGGGATTGACCATCTTCGGCAGCTTGTCGGTATAGGTTGACTTGAGTTTCGCCATGCCACGGTAACCCAGAATGACCTTGGGCAGAGGGTAGTCTAAAGCCAGCCTCTCAAGGACCTCCTCATTGGTGGAAGGTGTCCCAGAAGGGGTTTTCTTGATGATGGGCAGTTTCAATTCATCGAACAGGATGGTGCCAAGCTGTTTCGGTGAATTCAAGTTGAAAACCTTTCCAGCGAGGCTGTAAGCCTGCTGGGTCAATGATTCCATCATCTGTCCCAAGTGTGAAGACTGCTGCAACAGCCGTCGACTGTCAATCAATACCCCATTGCGTTCCATCTTCTGTAGTACAGGTAGTACCGGCATCTCGATCTGGCGGTAAACATCGCACATCCCCTCATGCTGATTGAGGGTTTTCCACATTTTCTGATGGAGTTGGAAAGTGACATCCGCATCCTCAGCGGCATAATGCGTTGCGGTTTCGATAGCTACCTCCTCAAAGCCGATCTGGGAAGCGTCTTTGCCGCATACTTCTTCATAAGAAATGGGTTTATGGTTTAACAGGCGTTCTGACAGAGTGTCCATGTCATGACGGCGGTGGGATTCCAATACATAGGATTCCAGCATCGTATCGTGGGCGATGCCCTGTATCTGAATATGGTAATTGGCGAAGATATGGCTGTCGTATTTGATGTTCTGCCCGACCTTCCGGCAATCCGGGTTTTCCAGCCAGGGCCTCAGTTTTTCAAGGACCAGGTCGCAAGGAAGCTGTTCAGTCCCCAGTATCTGATGCCCAACTGGAATATAGGCTGCTTCCCCAGCCTTGACACATAGGGAAATGCCGACCAGCTGGGCAGTCATCGCATCCAGCGATGTTGTTTCAGTATCAATAGCCGTCAGTTCCGCATGGCTGATCTTTTCCAGCCATCGGTCAAGCTGTGCTACCGTCTGGATGGTTTCATACTGCCCTATGTTATTGAAACCTTCAGCTTCCCCTTCAAACAGTCCGGTCTGAAGAATAGCGGGATTCCTTTTTCCTGTTGGTTCTGCAGAAGCTGTGCTGCCATCCAGCTCCTTTAGCATATTCCTGAAACCAAGGTGGACAAATGCCTTTTTCAGTCCTTCAATGTCCTTATTCCGTTTTTTCAGGCTTTCCCTGATGGAACTGATCTGGGTACCCAGATTACTGTCAGAACGGATCGTGACCAATGTACGGGCCTGCGGCAGCCAGTCAAGGGCATTACGTAGATGGTTGCCGACTGCCCCGGGAATGTCTTTCGCATGTTGGATGATGCTGTCCAAAGACCCGTATTGCGCCAGCCATTTGGCGGCGGTCTTGGGTCCAACCTTGCTGACACCTGGGATATTGTCTGAACTGTCTCCGATCAGAGACAGATAATCAATAATCTGCTCTGGCGGTACACCGAATTTTCCGGTAACACCATCCTGATCGAGAACTTTGTTGTTCATGGTATCGACAAGTCTTGTCCTGCTGTTGACAATCTGAGCGAGATCCTTGTCACCGGTTGCAACAATGACTTGGAAACCTTCCTCTTGGGCAATACGTGCCAGGGTGCCGATCACATCATCTGCTTCAATGCCTGCAACAGAAATGAGTGGCCAGCCGTGCATTTTGACCAAGTGGTGGATTGGCGTAATCTGCTGGACCAGGTCATCGGGCATCGGAGGTCTGTTTGCCTTGTAATCAGGGTAGAGTGTATGCCGGAAAGTTTTTCCCTTGGCATCGAATATACAGGCGGCATAGGCTGTGGGATAATCCTTTTCAAGGCGTTGAAGCATATTCATGAAACCAAAGACTGTCCCGGTCGGTTCACCGGCATCATTGCGCAGGTCTGGCAGAGCGTGGTAGGCGCGGTACAGGTAATTGGATCCATCAACCAATAACAGAGTGTTGCTCATATATGGAAAAAAACAAAAAAAAGGTGCGGTTGCTGCACGACGTCAAAGATGTGAAATATGCGACAGTCCTGAAAGCACGGGAATCCTGGAGCATGTTTTCCATTATGTCAGAATTTATTGAGACCACGGAAAAACTTTCTGAAATTCAGGCTGCAGTCACCATCTTCGGTTCCGCCCGATTTAAACCAGGTAATCCTTATTTCGACCAATGCGTGGAATTGGCGCGCAAGCTGTCGGATACTGGATTTTCCGTCTTTTCAGGAGGCGGTCCCGGCATCATGCAGGCTGCCAACATGGGGGCTTTTGAAGGGTATTCCCCCTCGGTGGGACTGAATATTGAATTACCCCGTGAACAGGCTTCCAATTCTTGGCAGAACGTATCCTTGAACTACCGGCACTTCTTTGCCCGTAAGGTCGGGCTTGTCAAATACTCAAATGCTTTCGTGGTTTTCCCTGGAGGCTATGGCACGCTGGATGAACTGTGTGAGGTGATGACCCTGATGCAGACAAACAAGATCCGTAAAGTGCCATTGATTCTGTTTGGCAGTAGTTTTTGGAAAGGCTTTATTGACTGGAGTCGTGATGCTCTGCTTCAAGCGGGGACGATTTCAGCAGAGGATATTGATTTGATGACGGTCACAGATGACGTCGATACAGCCGTGAACCAGATTGTTTCCTTCTATGAAGACCTTGCCGCCCTGACATCTGAAGAACGGCTCAAACTGATGTATCTGTAAAACTTGTTTGCTAAAATAAAGCCAGTCTATCTGTTGGAGATGCCATCATGTGGTACCGGTTCTTACCGAAATATGCGTTGCTGCTAGCAGCCTTGGCTACCATGCCAGGGGCGTATGCGCAGGAACCGGCGGCAGGAACAGAAATCCTCGATGAAACCGATGAGCCTGCCATCACCATTCGCAAGCCAGACATTAATGCCGAGATTGTGGAGCGGCGAAATGGCGGAATGGTCGAGGAAATCAAGGTGACCAGTGGTCCCAGCGCCTATTACTTGTACCCAAATGGCAAGAATGGCGTGCCCGGTTCGTTTGAAAGCGGTCTTGTCAGACCTGCATTATGGAAAGTCGGTGAGTTCGATGTTACAGAGCGGACCAAGAAAGTCAGTGATGAGAATGATCCGATGAGTCCAGATGTTCCACCGCCGTCCGGAGAATAAGGGATGGCAGTTCATCATCAGACAGGCTATTGACATCATGGCA
>JBJEXA010000155.1:0-2233 GCA_051885335.1 Oxalobacter sp.
CGCCGTCAAAGGGACAGTCCGGGGCAAACGGGGTGGTGAAGCCCTTGTCCTGCATTGTCTGAAAATGGGCAAGGAACTCGGGTTTGGCGTGCTCCAGTTCAATGCGGTGGTTGCGACCAATGAACGGGCGTTGCGTCTTTACAAGAAGTTGGGGTTTACCCAGTTAGGTGTCATCCCCAAGGGGTTCCGTAGCAAAGAAGGCCATTACGAAGATATTATCCCGCATTTCCATATGTTGTAACAGGAGAAGGGGAAGCAAGGGCTTTTTCTGAGAGCTTATGACTGATCGGGCAGGTACATCTTCAGTAGTGGATTTATTGGGCAAAGGGCTTGCATTTTTAGAGGCAGGTATCCTGGCTGATGCAGCAGACTGTTTCCGTCAGGCTGCTGAATTGGACAATACCGAGGCGCAGTACCGTATCGCCAAGATGCGTCTTGAAGGGATTGGTGTTCCCATAGACTATGCCCATGCCGCTTTCTGGTTCTGCAAGGCTGCCTTGAAAGGGCATGCAGAATCGCAGGCAGAACTGGCATTCATGTATATCTATGGTCAGGGGATTCCACAGGATTATGGGCAGGCACGGGAATGGCTGACCAAATCGGCGGAACAGGGCAATCCTTCAGCACAGAATACCTTGGGGTTCATGTATGAGCACGGTTTGGGGGGATGGCAGGATTATGGCAAGGCTGTCCAATGGTATGCCCTCGCTGCCGCACAGGGGTATGAAGATGCAGTGGCTGCTTTGGAAAACCTAGCCTATATGGGCAATGAGATGGCAGAGCAGGCTCTTGAGGAACTGGCAGTATCGGAAGAATCGCAGAATCTGTTTCCTGTCACACCATCAACGGAATAACTGCCTGACTGAGGAAGGTGGTTTTATCCTTAAAAACGGTCAATTTGCTGGCTTGGTTTTTTCTGCCATAGATATTCTATTTATGTCTCTTTTTTATAAAAATCCGTTTAGATTCATTGGACAAGAATCTTTTTATTGTTATGATTAGCGAGTAAACATTAGCATGACTTATTGATGTTGACTCCAGTTGACAAAGTGACGGGATTCCCTACATCCATGAAGAAAGAAGGGCAGGTCGGTTGCAGGTTTGCCAGTGATATTGTGACAGCAATGGCTTCATGTGAAGAATCCCTTAGATAAGCAATTACGAGGGCATTATGAAAAAACTATGGGATGATCAGTATTCGGTTCTTCGTACCCAGCTTCGTAGCATCCGTCAGAAGGCGAAACTAACACAGCAGGTGCTGGCTGATAAACTGAAGAAGCCTCAGAGTTATATCAGTAAAATCGAATCAGGTGAACGTGGTTGCAATTTATTTGAAGTCCGCAGCATCTGTAAGGCATGCAAAACCGATTTTGTGAAGTTTGTTTCTGCGCTTGACAAAGCATTGGCAAAACAGGTTGTAAAAGCTGAATGATTGACTGGGCATACGGTCAGTCAAGGCTGACCCGCTATGTTCAGCGTATCCTGTTGTTGGAAACGGGAATGTGGAGGGTTATCTCCTTTTTGTCTTTACAATTTGTTGATTTCTGTTACATCCTGCCAGAAAGATGTCTGGTAAGATGGGCTGTTCCATGATTCTCCGGAGGAATTTCCCATGTTCAGGAAACGGTTGCTGCCATTGGTTATCAGCACATTGTTTGTTGCCGGTGTCCCTCTTCATGCACAGGAAGTGGAAGAGGCATCGGCATCATCGTCGTCAGCATCGGGTCCTGATCTTCCCGAAGTGGCTGCAAAAGTGAAGGATTTTTTCGCGGGGCTTTTCTCTTCGGATGACAGTGCGGTACAAGAAAGCGTTCCTATTCGTGAAGCGGGAACTGTCCAGGCACCATCAGGAAAGGAAAGTGTGGCGTCAGATTCTAGTCCAAAATCGTTGGGGCTGTCTGTTGAATCAGATATTGAGGTTTCCGATGCGGATCGGAAGGCGGCAGAAGCTGAGATAGCTGCGCGTGAAGCCGGTACTCTCAAGGATGATACTGATGATTATGGGGTTTCTGAGGAAGACCCTGTCAATGTCTTGAAACAGAAAGCCGACCAAGGCTATGTAGATGCCCAGTACTATCTGGGCAAGGCTTATGCCACTGGCAAAGGTGTGAGGAAAGACCAGGAACGGGCTGTCGAGTGGTATCGGAAAGCAGCGGAAAATGGCAATGCAGATGCGCAGAACAACCTAGGGGCGGCTTATGCGAATGGTCATGGTGTTGGGAAAAGCGATGAA
>JBJEXA010000156.1:0-2229 GCA_051885335.1 Oxalobacter sp.
GCTTTAGGCAATAAAAAACGCCCACTTAAAAAAGTGAGCGTTTTCAACAGGTTAGGTGGTGGCCCGGGGCGGAATCGAACCACCGACACAAGGATTTTCAGTCCTCTGCTCTACCAACTGAGCTACCAGGCCAATAAGTTGCCATTGTATCAAAAGAAAGCAATGCAACCAAGTTATCTTGGTGGTGATAGGTGGACTTGAACCGCCGACCCCAGCATTATGAGTGCTGTGCTCTAACCAGCTGAGCTATATCACCGAAAGAATTTCGATTATGGCACTCAGTTTATGTGATGTCAAGCTATTTCAGTTTATGCTGGTTGAAAAATACAATTTCTGATTGAGTAATCAGGTCAACAGGGGCTGATAAGTGCCTATCCACTGTTAATGGGGTATAGTTTTAAGTAGTTGA
Source organism: Oxalobacter sp. (assembly GCA_051885335.1). Lineage (GTDB taxonomy): Bacteria > Pseudomonadota > Gammaproteobacteria > Burkholderiales > Burkholderiaceae_D > Oxalobacter. The sequence goes on from JBJEXA010000156.1 coordinate 410, forward strand.
TTTATATGGATTTTTTGGCGGAAGCTCAGGGATTCGAACCCTGGAATCCTCTCGGATTGCCGGTTTTCAAGACCGGTGCATTCAACCACTCTGCCAAGCTTCCTGTTTTTTGGAACGGCTTTGATAGCCATATTGATTACCATCTGCGATGCTGATGGTGAATGCGCAGTATACAGAATCTGCCGGTATTTCGCAAATCACCCAACGGGGGAGAAAATCTGCCACAAGCCTGTATCAGGCTTGTGGCAGATTTTGGGATTGGTATCGATCAAATTATTTCTTGAAGATGTTACCAAGTGATTGGCCCGACTTCCCGGAACCAGAAGATTGCAGGATGGAGCTTAATCCTGATTTTCTGGAAGAACCTGAAGAAAGCATAGAGTCAGGGAAGGTATTGCCAGCATATGATTTGATTTTTTCCGAAATCATTTCAGAAGTGATGGCAGAGACGGCATCCTGAAGACCGTTAGTCGGTTCATGGAGTGCGACCTGCAGCGCTTCTTTGGAGCAGGAAGACAGAATCAGTTTGGAGATAACAGATTTAGCTTCTGTATTGACCTGCTGGGTTTTACTGTCAGGGATAGTGGTAATGCTTTTGGCAGCATCGGTTTGGCCAAGGGAGACAAATGCCCACTGGGTCAGGGTTGTCTTATCTTGAGGACCAGATTTGTTATACAGGCATTTTCCCAAGGATGTTGCATATTCGCCTGCAAAAGCAGAACCACATACCAGCATTCCAGCCAATGTTGCAGCAAACAGTTTCAGTTTCACAGCTCCTCCTTATCGAATAAATGAGTCATGGATAAATTGTTATTGTCCCCGCATGAACAGTGCATCCAGTTCAGTCATTGTCAGTTGGGTCCATGTCGGTCTGCCATGGTTGCATTGACCTGCACGTTCGGTCTGTTCCATCTGCCGCAACAGGGCATTCATCTCAATAATGGTCAAAGAACGATTTGCACGGATAGCATGATGGCAGGCGATGGTTGCCAGCTGTTCGTTGCGTTTTTCTTCTGTCACTTTGGATGTGCCAAAAGCATCCAGGTCATGAAGCATCTGGTGGAAAGCTTCCGTCATATCTGTCTGTTTCAGCAATGCAGGAACAGACCGGATGGCAATATTGGTCGGTGTCAGCAGGGAAATGTCAAAACCCAGTTCTTTCAGGACAGCTTCATTTTCTTGAATGATGCCCGCCTCGCTGTTGCTGATTTTCAGTGAGATTGGAATCAACAGACTTTGTATAGCGACCTGTTTGCTGTCTAAGGCGGTTTTCAGCTGCTCATAAACGATTCTTTCATGGGCAGCGTGCATATCAACCAGAACCAATCCCTGTCTGTTCTGGGCCAGGATATAGATATCATGCAGTTGCGCTAGTGCGAAACCTAATGGGAAGGTTTCTTCTGATACAGGAGCATTATCTGATTGTATATATTGCTCAGCAAGGGGAGCAGATAGTGTTGTCTGCCCATCCATCTCTTCATCGACCTGCTTCAGGATGTTCTGGACGAACATGCCGTAGGGTGCTGTTTTTTGTTCAAACCGGAAAGAAGAGGGAGGTATGTTTCTCCGCCATCTCAGTGAATCGGGTTCAGCAGAGGGGAGTTTCATATCAGAAAAGGCATTCGCTGACAGGGCAGTTGGGTTGGCTGGCATCATTTCTTCGCTATCTGTATTTTCAGTGGTCAATGTCTGTGCCAATGTGCGGGAGATAGCCTGCTGGATGAATTGATGAATGGACCGGTTATCCCTGAAACGGACTTCAATTTTTGAAGGATGGACATTGACGTCAACCCGGGCAGGATCAATATCCAGATACAGAA
>JBJEXA010000157.1:0-2223 GCA_051885335.1 Oxalobacter sp.
GGTAAGGGGATGACAGCAGGACTTCTGCTGCCCCTGTCCGTCTCAATCGGGCACTGTCTTTATGGGGAGGCTCAAGTTCTACGTCATGATGGCTGCTTTTTACCACATTGATCTTAAGCCCCCTGTCAATCAACAATGGGACAGCCTGTTCAAGCAAGGAGGTTTTTCCACTGCCTGACCAACCGGAGATGATAATCAGCGGGTGTCTGGGTTTTATGTCTGTCACGGTGTTTCCTGTCTGACCGGTTATTCTTGTGTCTGATTGTTGATATCCAGATACTGCCAGTCTGATAACAGAATCGGGTGTTTCTTGAATCCCTGTACATGAGAGCGGACGAGCCAATTCCGGGTACGCGAGACATGCAGGACCCAGGGAGTATCTGCTTCCATCTGACGGTTCATCTGGACATAGAGGGCATTGCGTTCTTCGCCTGGAGGTAAAGCGGTTGCTTGGCGGTAAAGGCTGTCATATGCCTCAGAACGGTAACAGCCGTAATTGCCTTTTCCGGCATTGGGGCCATAGAGTAGTTGCAGGAAGTTTTCACCTTCTGGGTAATCGGCATGCCATGCGCCTCCCCACATCATCAGGCGGCATCCTGCGGCATCTTTCAGGTTGTCGGCAAAATTGCCGACTTCAAAGGCGACTTTCACGCCAATCAGGTCAAGTCCCCGCTTCCAGATTTCAGAAATGGTACGCGCTGATGCACTGGCATCCGTACGGATTTTCAGCAGAAGTGGCTTGCCATCTGGCATGGTACGGTAACCATCTGCCTGTTTCTTATAGCCGTAATAATCCAGCAGGCGGGAAGCCAGTTCAGGGTCATAAGCGATACTGTTGACATATGCAGGATCGTGACCTGCAACACCTGATGGAATCATCATCTGGGCAATGGAAGCCTGTCCATTGCGGAGCAGGGCAATTTCTGATTCTGTGTCATACGACATGGCAATAGCACGCCGAAGGGCGATCTTTTCCGGCGTATAACCGCCAGTGATAGGATCCTGCATATTGAACAGGGTATAGGTGACTTCCGGTTCCACCATTGTATATTGGCGGATACCCTGTTCAGCGAATTCCGTTTTCAATACACCATCTTCCAAGGCAACCGGTGCGGCAAGCTGTGGCAGTTTGTCGAAGTCAATGCCTCCTTCCTGGAAAGTCAGCCAGCGGGATTGTTCTTCTTCTATGATTGAAATTTCAACCCTACCAATCTGGGGCATTTCTTTCCCCTGCATTTCCTGAATCAGACGGTCATCCCACTCATCACCGGTTGATTGGAAGTCCCAGATGAATCCCCGGAAATAGGGATTTGCTTCCAAGACAATCCGGCTGCGGGGAACATATTCAGCCAGACGGTAAGGCCCTGTCCCGACAGGATGAAAGGCACTTTCCCTGCCATAGCCTTCAATTGCTTCCCGGGCGACAGCTCCTAATGCACCGTATGCAAGGATATACAGAAAATTGGCATCAGGCGCTGTCAGCTGGATTTTCAGGGTATAACGGTCTGGTGTCTGCAAGCCTGCAACAGGGGCATCATAATTGAAGTGTCCTGATTTCTCCGCTTTTTTTGCAAGGGCATCCAGGCCCGCGATCTTGCCACGCAGGAAACCGGCTGAAGGAGACCGATTTGCAGGATCCAGCAACCGTTTGATGGTATAGCTGTAATCGCGTGCGGTCAGTTCCCGTTTTTTCCCTCTGAAGACAGGATCAGGGGCAAACCAGATATGTTTTTTAATATGGAAAGTGTAAGTTTTGCCATCAGGACTGATGTCCGGCATGGCTGTGAGAGTGTTTGGTATCAGCCTGGCAGGACGGGCAAGGTAATCGTAAGTCAGCATGGTTTCAAAAATGGCTTCTGCTACCCAACCAGAATAGTAATTCTGGGTCTTGACCATGTCGAAACCATCATCCGCCGCTTCAAACACATTGTGGATGATTTTGTTTGGATCTGCCACTGCAGAAGCAGGAGTACCTGTATTTGTGAAAAGTCCCAGCATAACAAACAGGCAGGCAATGACCCGACGGCGCAGGGTCTGTAACGTGCTGATAGAAAATGGACAAAGGGCCATGGGGGAAGTGTTTTAAGGGTGTTTTTAACGGATTGCCGACTGAAAGCATTATAATTCCATATTTTGGCAGTTTTTAAAAACTTCAATGAAGGTTTTCCGCAGTTTATTTTCCAATACAGCAGGAGCTCCTTGTGCCTTGGCTATTGGCAATTT
>JBJEXA010000158.1:0-2222 GCA_051885335.1 Oxalobacter sp.
CTGGCATCATCAGACAGATAAATGCAGTTGCCGAGCGATTTGCTCATTTTCGCCTTGCCATCAACACCTGGCAGACGACGCTGTGTTTCGTTTTCTGGAATCATCGCATGAGGCACCACCAAGGTCTCCCCATAAGTCCGGTTGAATTTTTCCACGATTTCCCGTGTCTGCTCAATCATCGGGAGCTGGTCTTCACCGACAGGCACTACATTGGCATCAAAAGCTGTAATGTCCGCTGCCTGGGATACCGGATAGGTGAAGAAGCCAGCAGGCAACCCTTCTTCTGCAAACCCTCTCATCTGAATCTCTGCTTTTACGGTTGGATTTCGGGAAAGACGCGAAGTGGTAACTAGGTTTAGGTAGTAAAACGTCAGCGCATGCAGTGCCGGTAATGCAGACTGGACACAGATGGTTGTCTTCGAAGGATCAATACCGACCGACAGGTAATCCAGCACTACATTGACAATGTTGTCCCGGATTTTTCCAGGATTGTCAGCATTGTCTGTCAGTGCCTGATCGTCCGCAATCAAGATATTGATCTCGTCAAACTCTCCTGAATTCTGCAATTCCACACGGCGCATCAGTGAACCAACATAATGCCCAAGATGCAGGCGTCCGGTTGGACGGTCGCCAGTCAGAATGATTTTTTTCTCTGCCATAATCAATTTTCCGCCAAAAATGAACCTGAGATTCAGGACAATCCTAAAAAATACAGTAATGGGTAAATGAACAGATTAATCACCCATCGACCGACCATCATGACCGGTCTCATCCAGTATGAGGTTACGCCTAGATAGATCAGTCCCATCAGGATAAAAAAGCCATACCGCTCAATCTTGGCGAATTGATACGCCATCTGAGGCGGCAATAAGCTTAGCATTATGCGTCCTCCATCCATTGGTGGCAATGGGAACAGGTTGAAAGCAAAGAGAACCAGGTTGACAGCAATGCCCGCATTGACCATTTTCAATAGGAAAACATTACCGGGAATGCTAAGCAAAACCGTCAGTTTCAGCAGGCTCCAGATAAATGCCATCACCAGATTGGAGAAAGGACCTGCCAGTGCTACAAGAACGGTATCCCGCCGTACATGACGCAGTTGCGAAAAACTCACAGGAACCGGTTTTGCATATCCAAAAATAAAAGAACTGCCTGTTGCCAGCAGGATCAATGGGATGACGACCGTTCCCAACAGGTCAATATGCCTGATGGGATTCAGTGAAACCCGTCCTTGCAGATACGCTGTTGCATCTCCCAATCGATAGGCTGTATAACCATGCGCAGCTTCATGCAGGGTAATCGCCGTCAGCAACGGGATTGCCCATACCAAGATGGTTTCTAGGAGTTTTTCGATACTCTGAATCTGGAAATCCATACCAATTGATCAGTTAAGCTTATACGACCCCGATGTCTGATGGATCCGCGCGTCCTTTCCTGATCAGTTTCGGCTCACCATCTGTCAGGTCAATGACGGTTGTTGGCAGAAACCCACAAGCACCGCCATCCAAGACAGCATCCACCAGTTTCTGGAGTTGTTCCTGGATTTCATAGCCCTCTGTCAAGGGACCTTCCGCATCAGGTAAGATGACGGTCGTCCCAATCAGAGGTTCTCCAATCTCTTCCAGCAATGCCTGGATGACAGGATTATCAGGAATGCGAAGACCGATTGTCTTACGGGAAGGATGGGACAGACGCCGCGGAACCTCACGGGATGCCTGTAGGATAAAGGTATATGCTCCTGGTGTCGCCATTTTCAGCAGGCGGTATGCGACATTGTCCACCCTGGCATAGAAACCCAGTTCCCGCAGATCTCTGCACAGCAGGGTCATCAAGTGTTTTTCATCAATCTGGCGGATCCTGCGGATCCGGTCAACAGCCGATTTGTTATCCAAACAGCAGATCAATGCATAGCTGGAATCGGTCGGCGCTACGATAACACCACCAGAAAGGAGGATATCCGCCGCTTTCTTGATCTGCCGTGGCTGAGGATCCTGTGGATGGACCTCTATGTACTGACTGGACATATGACTGCCTCACATATAGGTACGGTTCCGCAATGCTTCAATCCGCTTTTCAATCGGTGGATGCGTTGCAAACAATGAAAGGAAAGCTCCCCCACCATTGATGCCAAAGGCTGCCATGTTCTTTGGCAGCATCCCCGGCTGCATCTGTCCGAGACGGTAAAGGGCATGTTCCATTGGACGTTCATCGCCTAACAAGCT
>JBJEXA010000159.1:0-2205 GCA_051885335.1 Oxalobacter sp.
CGCCGTTCACTGAAACTGTCGGTCTGTATGCTCATGGAATCCCTGTTGGTAATCAATCAAATCAGCTCTTAGATAGAGTTTTCAATGCCATTTTAATCCCATCTGACACGTTGCAGTCAGCCGGCAGATGCTTCACTGCCAACAGCATTTCTTTCTCAGAGTAACCCAATGCCAGCAGGGCATTCTGGATATCCGTCCGGGTTGCCGCTGCAGGCGCAGAGACAGTATCCGGTAAGGCTGAAGTATCCAGTTTGCCTTTCAGTTCCAACAGCAGGCGTTCTGCCGTTTTTTTGCCGATACCAGGGACCCGGCAGAGACGGGCGGTATCCTGCATGGCAACGATTTCCGTCATTTCTTTTGCGGAAATTCCTGACAGCAATGCCAACGCTGTACGTGCGCCGATGCCCGTGATCTTGATAAGCTGGCGGAACAGCGTCCGTTCATCTGCTGTACCAAAGCCATATAGGACATGCGCATCTTCACGGATTGCCAAATGTGTCAGCAGTGTGACTTCACCTCCCAATGCGGGCAGATTGTAAAAGGTGCTCATCGGAACATCAATTTCATATCCCACACCATGACAGTCCACAAGTACTTGTGGTGGATTTTTTTCAAGCAAGATACCCTGAATATGGCCAATCATTTCACACCTCAAAAACAGGCTGACGGACAGGTTTCAGTCCATCAGCGGATAAGTCGTCCCCGACGGATACGGAAAGCGCTGCGGTTTCCTAAAGAGGCAGCGTTTTCCAATGTACGGATGGCATCAAAACCATGGGCGTGGCAGATGGCTACACCCAGTGCGTCAGATGCGTCAGCGCCGGGAATGCCCGGCAAAGACAATAGGCGCTGCACCATGGCCTGCACCTGTGTCTTGTCTGCTTTGCCATGACCGACAACCGCCTGTTTGATCTGCAGGGCAGTGAACTCATACACTTCAAGTTCAGCGGCGACCAGGGCGCTGATTGCGGCACCCCGTGCCTGACCGAGCATCAAGGTCGATTGGGGATTGACATTCACAAAGACTTTTTCGATGGCAGCGCAGTCTGGCTGGTATTTGCCGACAATTTCTGTGACACCCTGGAAAATGGTCTTCAACCGGGCAGGCAAGCCCAGATCGGCTGGGGTCTTGACGGTTCCCGAAGCGATATAGGACAGTCTGTTTCCAGCCTTATGGATGACTCCAAACCCCGTTGTCCGAAGTCCAGGGTCAATACCGAGGATTCTCATGATGGCGCCTCCCTGGAACCGATGATGCCCATCATGAGAATCCCTGCGCTCTTTGTTGTCAAATCAATGACGGAAATGGCGGATAGCGGTGAATGCCATTGCAATGCCATGTTCATCCGCCGCATCAATGACTTCTTGGTCACGGACAGAACCACCAGGCTGAATGACTGCTTTTGCGCCGGCTTCGGCCGCAATATCCAGACCGTCGCGGAACGGGAAGAACGCATCGGATGCTACGACAGAATCTTTCAGCGAAAGCCCTGCCTGTGCCGCCTTCATTGTTGCGGTACGGGCGGAATCCACGCGGCTGACCTGACCGGCGCCAATGCCCAGGGTCATGCCATTGCCACAGAAGACAATTGCATTGGATTTGACGAATTTCACGATTTTGTAGGCAAACAGCATATCGTCAATCTGCTGTTGGGTCGGTGTCACTTTTGTGACGACCTGCAGTTTGTCAGCCATGGCTTTTGCCGTGTCCGCTGACTGGACAAGCAGACCGCCGCCAACCCGTTTCATTTCATAGTTATTCGTCTGTTTACCCAATGGGATTTCAAGCAGCCGCAGGTTTTTCTTGCGGTTGAAGACTGCTTTTGCCTCTTCTGTGAAATGTGGGGCAATCAATACTTCGACGAACAGTTTGGAGACTTCTTCAGATGTGCGGGCATCCAGTTCTTTATTGAAAGCGATGATGCCGCCGAATGCTGCCTGAGGATCAGTCTGCAATGCCTTGAGATAGGCTTCCAGCAGGTCTTTGCCGACAGCGACACCACATGGATTGGCATGCTTGATGATGACGCAGGCAGGTTCGTCAAAACTCTTTACACATTCCCAAGCCGCATCTGCATCCGCAATGTTGTTGTAAGACAGTTCTTTGCCCTGGAACTGTTTATAGCCTGCCAGTGCACCGTCAGGCAGGTTCTTTTCGCGGTAGAAAGCGGCAGACTGATGGGGATTTTCGCCATAGCGCATATC
>JBJEXA010000160.1:0-2205 GCA_051885335.1 Oxalobacter sp.
ACCTCATTGAAACGGTCATTGAGCCTGACCGGAATCTGGGGTTTTGGGAAAAGCCGGGATTGAAGGTTCTGGAGCAGGATCATATTCAGTTGGCAGACTGAATGCGCAGCCCGGTAATACCGTTTCATCATGCATTCGCTGGCAGTTCTGGCATCCAGCAACAGCCCCTTCTTGCGGAAGCCATATGTTTCTGCAACCGGCATCTGCAAATCAAATAATAGACGGTCTTCTGCCCGTTTTGCTTGAATATGCAACCGGATGCGTATATCTTTGAAAGCCCGCTCCTTCTTGCGTAACTGCTGCGCTTCAGAAGCCGTCAGCAAGCCTTTTCCTGCCAGTTCGTTCCATGAAAAACCGAGTTTTGCTGCTTTCGCTACCCAAAGAATCACGTGCAGGTCACGCAGACCGCCAGGTCCTTCCTTGCAGTTCGGTTCAAGGCTGTAAGGCGTATCGCCGAACCTTAGATGGCGCTGCTTGGTTTCCAGCGTCTTTGCAATGAAAAACGCTTGAGGATCCATTGCTGCGTCATAACGTTCACGCATCTGATGGAACAGTTTCCGGTTTCCTGTCAGATAACGGGCTTCCAGCAGACTTGTCTGGATGGTGATATCATTGGCGGCTTCCTCAATGCATTCGGACACCGTCCGGACACTATGACCGATTGTCAGTCCCAATGACCACAGTTCCTGGATGAACTTCTCCAGCTTGGCACTCAATGCTTCATCTGGGCTGTCTGCCAGCAATACCAAGACATCAATGTCTGAATAAGGGAACAGTTCACCTCTGCCATAACCACCGACTGCTACCAATGTATGCGTTGCCGGAAGACCAACAGATGTCCATAGGGTAGTCAGTACCTTGTCCACGCCGCGGCAGAGCGTTTTCAGCAGCCATTGCGGACGGGGATTTGTCTGGAAATCAGCAATTACAGCTTCCCGCATTGCGGTCAGCTGCTGTCGGAGAGAAGGAACAGTTTCTGTTGTCATTACCTATCCTTGGCGGATACTCCAATAGCAACAGTCTATACCAGATTACTTGCCCTCAGTGATGAACTTGGGCGGTTCTGGCATATTCGGGGAAACTGTCAGAATCTCATAGCCGGTTTCGGTCACCAGAATCGTATGTTCCCATTGGGCGGACAGGCTACGGTCTTTTGTGCGGATAGTCCAGCCATCATTCAACTGGGTAATCGCCCGTTTGCCAGCATTGATCATCGGCTCAATCGTGAAAATCATCCCTGGCTTGATTTCTTCGCCTGTACCACGTCGGCCATAATGCAGTACCTGTGGCTCTTCATGGAATTCAATACCGACACCATGACCGCAGAATTCCCGGACAACACTGTATCCGGCATTCTCAGCGAAATGCTGGATGACATAGCCGATATCACCGAAATGATTGCCAGGCTTCACTTCCTGGATACCCAGCCACATACTCTGGTAAGTGATGCGGGCAAGCCGCTTTGCCATGATGGAAGGTTCACCGGCGAAGAACATCCGGCTTGTATCTCCATAATAACCATCTAGGATCACCGTAATGTCGATGTTCAGCGAATCGCCTTTCTTCAGGTTCTTATTGAAGTTTGGAATCCCATGGCAGACCACTTCGTTCAGCGAGATACAGGTCGCCTTGGGATAGGGGGTAGAACCATGCGGGCAGTAGTTCAGCGGGGCAGGAATCGCATTATGATCCGTGATGAACTCATGACAGAGCTTGTCCAGCTCACCGGTCGAGACTCCTGGTTTCACAAAAGGTTCAATGTAATCCAAGACTTCTGCCGCAAGTTTGCTTGCCTTTCGGATGCCTTCAATCTGTTCAGGGGTTTTGATATAGATGCCTGCCATAGCTGTTACCAACCATTCAAATCCAAATGAGAACAGCTATTATATGCCAGTCAGACAGCCTCTGCCAAAATCATCCATCAGGCACCTTCGAATCCTGCTATAATCCCGTCCATCAAAACCGATACGGAGAGGTGGCAGAGTGGTTGAATGCGCCGGACTCGAAATCCGGTATACGGGCAACCGTATCGGGGGTTCAAATCCCTTCCTCTCCGCCAAATTAAGGCTTTACCCCAGGCTCCACCCCATTAACGGGGGATGAACCAAGCGTTTCAATCCACCCACCTGCAAAGGGTGCGATTCCCGGAAATTTGGCTCTACCCCATTAACGGGGGATGGACATTCATGAGACCCGGTTAATCAC
>JBJEXA010000161.1:0-2202 GCA_051885335.1 Oxalobacter sp.
TAGGGTTCATAATACAGATATCATGCGGTGTTCCAATGTCCTGGTAGGCACGATTGGACTCGAACCAACGACCCCTACCATGTCAAGGTAGTGCTCTAACCAGCTGAGCTACGCGCCTAAGAGATTTGGATTATAGCTGTTATTTTTCAGATAAGTCAAGCAGTTCTCATATTTTCTGCTCGAAATGATGATTCAATTCTCATTCCTCCAGATTTTTCCAGAAATCAGGGCTGAACCGACAAAAAAATCCTGTCAATCATCGGATTCTATAGATAGTCTGATAGTATTAAGCTTTGACATGATTCACGCCCAAAAACCTGCCTTAGCGGGTTTGTTTTATGAAAGTTCTTGAAATGTCCCAACTGGAAGCATTGAAACAGTACACCACGGTTGTCGCTGATACCGGCGACTTCCAGTCCATCCAACAATATTCCCCTCAAGACTCCACGACAAATCCTTCCCTGATCCTTAGGGCAGTGCAGAAAGAAGAATACCATTCCCTGTTGGAAAAAACTGTCCGTGAAAACCGTTCCCTTTCCACAGAAGGCATCATTGACCGCCTGCTGGTCGCTTTTGGCAGTGAAATCCTGAAGGTGGTACCAGGCCGTGTTTCCACAGAAGCAGATGCCCGATTGTCTTTCGATACTGAAGGCAGTATCCGGAAAGGCAGGGAACTGATTGCACTCTATCAGGCAGCAGGTATCCCTGCTGAACGTGTGCTGATTAAAATCGCCTCTACCTGGGAAGGCATTCGAGCAGCCGAAGTCCTTCAGAAGGAAGGGATCCGCTGCAACATGACACTGATGTTTTCCCTTCCACAGGCAGTCGCCAGTGCAGAAGCCGGTGTTCAGTTGATTTCGCCCTTCGTCGGGCGTATCTATGACTGGTATAAGAAACAGACCGGCCGGGAATATGTTGGTGCTGATGACCCTGGTGTACAGTCTGTGAAACGCATTTACAACTATTACCGCAAATTTGGTTATCCGACTGAAGTGATGGGAGCCAGTTTCCGGAATACTTCACAGATCACAGAACTGGCAGGCTGCGATCTGCTAACCATCAGCCCGCAGCTGCTGCAGGCACTGTCAGATTCCAACGCAGCCATTGAACAGAAACTGAGCCCTGCCCTGGCACAGCAGGATCCAATCGAACAGGTTTCCTATACGGAATCCGCCTTCCGGCTGGCGGTAAACAATGATGCGATGGCAACAGAAAAACTGGCGGAAGGTATCCGGGCTTTCTGTGCTGATACTGTCAAGCTGGAACAGATGATTGAAGCGCTGCGGTAAAATTGGTTTTGCGGTGTTTGCTGTCTGCGACAGGCAACCCACTATCGGTTATCAGGCAGACTGCTTGTCTGCCTGAACCACTCTTAAATAAGGGCTGCATCTGAGAAGGTCAAACATGGCCTGATGGCGTCTGCGTGCATACAGGTGGATATCGGGGTAGCGTCCGGGAGAAACCAACCAGTCACCGATCATACCCCAGAAAGAAGAAAACATGATATCGACTGCCATGACGACATCCAGATCTTCAGGCAGTTCGCCTTGCCGCTTGGCATTGTCAAAGGCCGTCTGGAGCAGGTTACTGACGAAATTTCGCCAATCCCGTTTGTTCTGAAGGATATGGGTCGCCTCATGGGTGTGTTCACATTTAAGCATGAGGATTTCAATCACTTTACGGTAATGCGGATTGTCAACCATTTCCTGCACGATGTAATCATGGGTCTGACGGATCTGGCTGATTGGATTCACAGCGGAATCCGCAACAGCTTTCTTAAGCCGTTCGCGCGTCGGTTTCCAGACCCTTTCGCACATTTCATTGAAAAGGTCTTCCTTGTTCTTGAAATGCCAGTAAATCGCCCCCCGCGTCACACCTGCGGCTTCGGCAATCTCATTCAAGCTGGTCTGAGAATACCCTCTGTTATTGAAAACATCTTCTGCAGCATCCAGGATACTGTTCCTGGTATCTGATGCTTTCTTCTTCTGAATATTTTTTTTGGATTTCTGAGCCATTTTAATAGTTTCCATGGGCATTCCCTGTTGCATGGAAATATATATTATCAGATAATTAACGCTTTACATACATACATGATTGTATGTTATTACATTGTAAACGGTCTTTCCTGATGGCAACAGTTTAATATTGCTTGTTTTTACAACCTTGAAGGGAAGATATTTTTTGAGTTCTGTTCATGAATGT
>JBJEXA010000162.1:0-9574 GCA_051885335.1 Oxalobacter sp.
ATTAAAAGTGCCATTGCCGTTGGACTCGGTTGCCAGATTGACAGTTGCATCACCACTAAGAGTTTTCGTCTTAATCTGGGTATCTTGACCGGTTACGTTAATGACAGCATCATCAACAGCTAAATTGGTAATGTTAAGTTTTTCCGCATTATCACTGATGTTGACTGTGGCATTGTCTACTTCCAGATCATTCACAAAACTGTCACCGCTGGCATTCCATACTGCTCCGTTGGACAGATTAACCTTAAAGCCTGTGACATTGCCATGGTATGGAGGTACCTCTAACTCAACTGAAGTGCCATTGTCGTAATACTGATAGGCCTTACCATTCCAGACGGAATCGCTACCATTCAACACAACATTTACATTAGCATTGATGATTTTTCCACTTTGTTGGGCATTTCCTGGCATATTAGGAGTTTCAAAAACAATATCACCATTCAAGACAGTCTTATGAACACCATCTGTATTAATGTTGATAGTTGAATTTCCGCGTGCATCAATTGCATTTGTCGCATTAACAGTCAAATCGCCATTAATATTCATCTGACCATTGGAGAAGGCAGAAAGACCCAGACCATTTTCAGCGGTATTTGTAACTGTTATTTTGTCTGCATCGATTTTTATTGATGCGGCTCCTTCTGGAGCCATTGGGTTTTCAGTGTTGTTGCCGACATGGATGCCAAATTGTCTGTTTGATTGAACTTCTAAATTATTAGCAGTAATTTCAGCATGACCTGTGAGCACCATCATTGCAGCACCTCCATTAGAAGCGAATGGCGAAGTGCTCTTTGCTGTTAAATAGACCGATTTCCCTGTTAAAGTTGCCTTAGATGTAACCTGTAAAGCTTTTGCTTCACCGTTAGAAGATTCAGCTGACAGTCTAATTTCTTCTGTAGTTTGAGAGCCAAGGATAGCCTCAGCATTTGTACCTGTGACTGATACAGCTATAGGATATATAACACTACTATCGGAGGATGTACTGGTAATATTCACTTCACCAGTAACCTTTAGAATAGAATCCGCTCCATCTACATTTATTCGTGCATTAGGAACATTCGCATTATCGAAATCACCTGAAATACCGATATGCTTCTGACCATCATTCCAGCTTTCCATATCGGCAGCCATTACACCAGAGCCAGTTCCCATGACACCCGCCATCATGGCGACAGCGGCAACCGCCTTCAGTGACTTCTTGCCATGGCTTTTGGCAGTCTCGCCTGCAACCACGTTTGTCCCCAGCGTTTTGCTGAAGATGACCTTGAATATTCTGTTCATAAAATCCCTTTTTGTTTTAATGCCATTCTTAAGAATGCTGGATATAGGTCGCCTAATAAGTATTAGCGGACATTTGTCTAAGGTAAGTTGTTGATATAAAAGACTTAAATCTTTAAGCGGCGTTTTATGGAATGGGGATGTCTGATTGCCTGTTGAACCAAAAGACGGAATTTATGAGACAATTCAATGTGTTGGATATCCATTGCATGGATTGTTTATGTCCGCTAATACTTATTAGCGGATGTATCGTTTTTTTCACAATACACTGTAAGGCATTCTGTCCAGCGTATCAGACTCCAAGCAGTCCTGCATCCGGCCCGCATGGTAAGGACCAGAAAATAACGATGGGATATAACTGGTTAGGTCATAACCTGCAGCAACGCCTGTAAGGATATTTGCATACGCTTATTCCGGCTTTGAGACACGCGCGCCCGGAGGTCAGTTGAGTGTGCAGGTGTGCACCGTTCCTGAAGGCAGAGGCGATATAAACAGAATGATGCCTGCAACGACTTATCACTTCACTGTTTGAGCCATTGAAGATGCTTGGCAGGACGCTTTCTTCATTGAAGGAGGAGATTGTCAGGATGTTCCGGTTCAGCCGCAGCAACGGCATCACCGAGGGGTTCTACAGGAAGATGAAGCTGATCCAGCGCAGGGCTTACGGCTTCAGGAACTTCGGGAATTACCGTATGCGCGTCTTGGCGCAGTGTAGATGGAATGGTGTAATTAACCGGGTCTGATGAATGACCATCCCCCGTTAATGGGGTAGAGCCGAATCTCCAGCCTTCATACTGGGAAGGACGTCAATGGAAGGAGAAAGTGGTCGGGGTGAGAGGATTTGAACCTCCGGCCTCTACGTCCCGAACGTAGCGCTCTACCAGGCTAAGCTACACCCCGCCTCGGCGGGGCAGGTCAATAGTCCCGCTCCACTGAAAACACGCTCAATTCTACCAGAGATTGCCGGTACTGGCTATCCGGCAATCCAGCAATAGCATTAACAGCCGTCTCTGCCTCCTGTTTCGCCTTCTGATAAGTATAATCTAATGCCCCACTCTGACGGACTGCACGGCATACCGCATCAAAACAGGACTCATCCCCCTCTTCAATACTCCTGCGAATGGCGGTTTTCTGCGTTTCATCACCGTTTTCCATCAGCCAGATCAACGGCAAGGTCATCTTGCCTTCTTTCAAGTCATTGCCTGCAAGCTTTCCCATCGTATCCGCATCACTTGAATAATCCAGCAGATCATCAATCAGTTGGAATGCGTTGCCCAATGCCCGTCCATAAGCAACGGCAAATGCCGTTTCCTGTTCAGACGCTCCAGCAACCATTGCCCCCAATTCGCAGGCTGCTTCAAAAAGCTTGGCTGTCTTCGCATAGATGACCTGGCGGTAACCGGCTTCATCCAGTTCTGTATTCCGGGCATTCATCAGCTGCATGACCTCACCCTCTGCAATAAGGTTGGTTGCATCTGCCATCACCTGTTGGACAGGCATACTGTTGACAGAAACCATCATCTGAAAAGCCCGTGTATAAAGGAAATCCCCGACAAGCACAGATGCAGCATTGCCAAACAAGGCATTGGCACTTGGAATCCCTCGGCGGAGTCCTGCCTCATCCACAACATCATCATGCAGTAAGGAGGCTGTATGGATAAACTCGACGATTGCCGCCAGTGTCTGATGCTGCCTGCCCTGATAACCGAAGGCCCTCGCCATCAGCAGCAGCAAGATGGGACGGATACGTTTACCGCCAGCATTGATGATATAGTCGGCGATCCGCCCTATCAGCACGATATCCGAGTGCATCTGCTCACGGATGACCTTATTGACAGCTTCAAGGTCAGGCATGACCGGTATCAGGAAACGGGTTGGATTGCTTTTCATCAGTGGTTGCTGTTCAGTGCAGTTTCAATCGCCATTGGGTTTTCTGGATTATAGATGCAGACAGCAGAAAGGAAAACAGGCAATGCGACAGAAGCCGGGGCTGCCCCATATGCCTGTCCGCCCGATTTCCAATAATGTCACCCAAGGCCAAGTTCTGTCTTGAATTTTGAATACATTGATTCAGCCGTATAAAGCGCCATAACCGGGTTATGGCCAAGGACACGGTCTTTGACAACCATCACTGTTGTCGGCGCATGGGAATATTTCAGGAACATCGTGTCATGCCCTACGCAGAGCCCGATAACAATATTGAAATCTGTTCCTTCCGTCTCAAGCACTTTTGCCTGCATGATTGGATTGCACATGGACTCATGCCCTGTTCCTCCATTGAGTTTTTTCTCATTCGGAACACCAACCTCGCATTTATCAATTGCGCCAATCTTGCACCCAACCGTATAGCTTTTGATGCCAACAGCCCGGAGAATTTTCACAAACATGCGGGTTTCTGCCATCAGTCCAACACATGAAGCGATGCCGATATATTTGAAACCCATGCGTTTGATGAATTCAATCGTCTCCTGAACACGGGTCAACTGCCCATAAGTTTCCCCTTCAAGGCAGGCAGATTTCACAGAAATGTCTCCTGTTTGGTTTTCATTCCGTTTGTAAACCTGGATGACCTGTTCCAGTTTTTCCTCATCGACATGCTCTGTCAGACAGAATTTCGGATACTTTTTCTCATTCCGCTGCTTGCAGGCTAATATCGCGCAGTCAGAACATGTAAAAGTGATATTTTTCTTTGCCATAGCCAGCCTTTTTTATAAGAAGCGTCATATGGCAACCAAGCCATATGACGCTATGTTTTAAATAAATGGATAATGGTGATTATTTAATGTCTGCGACTTCCTTTTCAGAATAGCTGTCAGGAACCCCTTTTTGGAAAAGGTAAACCTTATCGGTAAATGCCTTCGCATCAGTACCCTTCTTGATGATACCGATGGCAGACAACTGTTCGATATTCCGTTTGATGGCATCATAACCACCCTGTACAGAAGGTTTGTAGTTGTAGGTCTTCAGGATCTTGACATTCTGTTCCAGATTGCCTGCTACATATTTTTTATCAAGCTGGATCTTCGCTACTTCTTCTGGATGTGCCTTGATCCAGGCAGAAGCCTTGAGTACAGCACGGGTTGCTGCAGCTGCCAATTCAGGATTTTCCTGTGCCAGTTTATTGGTAATGAAGATGGCACAGCAGTATTCATCATTGAATGGCGCAGTTGTCGCTGTATCAAGGATGGTAGACAACCCAAGCTTGTCAGCCGCAATAGAAGCACCTGGATCATTCAGGGCGATGACATCAACGGTGCCGTTAGCAAGGACCTGTGGCAAATCATTACGTGAGAAGACAACAAATTCAACATCCGGCTTCTTCTCATCAACACTAAGCCCCTTGGCAGTCAATGCCCGCTTGAGAATCAAGGTTGCGGCATCAGCCAATCCTGGAACACCGACTTTCTTGCCTTTCAGCTGTTCAATAGAAGTGATTGGAGAATCCTTAGGCGCAAGCACCTTGATACATCCGGTATGGACACCAGCAACAAACTTAATCGGCAGACCATTTTCAACAGGCTGCATGAACTTGCTGATCAGACCAGAACCAAGATCGACCTGATTGGCACCGATGGCTTCCTGGACATGGGCGGCATCCACCTGGATGTTTTCCGCTTCAATGCCTTCAGCCTTGAAAAAGCCCTTTTCCACCGCAATGTGCAGGGGAATATGACACAACGACGGAGAATACGCTATCTTAAGATGGTTGTTCTTCTTGGTACTGCCACAGGCAGCCAGCATGACCGCCATAGCACCTGCCAAAAGATAAGTCAGCAGTTTTTTCATGAATCCGGTTCCTTTTATGATATTGCCAGCAGACTAGGAAAAAACCTTGCTGTTCCTGACCTGATGGCTGATTCCCTATCGTGAAAACGCCAATAGCTATAGGAGAACCTTTTGTTTTAAACATGTTATAGCAAGGATACTCCCTGCCATGAGCAAATTTTATTATACCTACTGAAATAATAGGATTTGAATAAAAATCAAAGATAAAATTCTGGTTCTTGAACATTCCCCCCAAAATCCAAAAGACGCAGGACTTCCGCGCGGTACTGCAGGAATTCTGAACTGCTCCTTGCCCTTGGACGGCTGAATCCAACGTCTACGATTTTTGTAATCCGGCCAGGACGTGGCGACATCACAACAATCCTGTCAGACAGATAGATGGCCTCATCCACATCATGTGTCACCATAATCATCGTCATGTTCCGTTCCTTCCATATGCGCAGCAGTTCATCCTGCATGCTCATACGGGTAAACGCATCCAAGGCCCCTAGCGGTTCATCCAACAGCAGCACTTTGGGATGACTGACAATCGCCCTCGCCAGACTGGCGCGCTGGCACATCCCGCCAGAAAGCTGATGCGGATAATAATTGTCAAAACCTTTCAGCCCCACCAGTTCGATGAATTCACCAATGCGGTCCGAAGTTTCTTTATAAATCCCCTGCGCCTTCAGACTGAAGGCGATATTGTCACGGATGGTCAGCCACGGGAACAGCGTATGCTGCTGGAACATGAAACCACGGTCACTGCCCGGCTTTTCAAGCTTCTGTCCGTCCAATGTCAGCATCCCTTCTTCCGGTGTAATCAGTCCCGCTACCAGCCGGAGTAACGTTGACTTACCGCAGCCGGATGGACCAATCAGGGAAATGAAAGAACCAGCCGGAACTTCGAGATTGATGTTGGAAAGCGCCACAATCGTTTCACCCTGCACATTGGTGAACCGCTTTCCAACGCCGGAAATTGAAATGCCATTTACCATTTGATGACCCCTTTCTGCCAGACCAATACCTTATCCCTGACCTTGAAGAGCAACGTGATGATGAAATAGCAGATCAAGGACATCACAATCAGACCTGCATAGACATGCGCATAAGCCATCATGTCCTTCTGCCAGTTGATATACCAGCCGATACCATATTTCGCCCCAATCAGTTCAGCGGTAACCAATGTGATGAAGGATGCGCAGGTGCCGTTAAACAGACCGATGAACATAAACGGCATGGCTGCCGGAATACCGACATGGAAAATCGAATACCGTTGGCTTGCTCCCATGGTGGCTGCCACTTCAAAATAAGAATTCTGGATGTTGTTGATGCCATTCGTCGTCAGCACAGTTGTCGGAAACCAAACGGCCAATGCAATCAGGAAAGCACTTGCAGAAACAACCGTCGGGAAACTGATCAACACCAAAGGAATCCATGCCGTTGAGGGAATCGGCCCCAAGATGCGGACAAGTGGATGCACCCAGTACCGGACCTGTGGGATAAACCCGATGGCGACACCGGTTGCGATACCGACTATCGCACCGCCAAACCAGCCGATCACCTGCAGTCTCAGGGAATATAGAAGACACTTACCGATAAACGGGAAATCTTCAACCAAGACACCGAATATCCTATCCAAAGATGGAAAATACAGTACTGGCAACGTTGCACTTTTCACCGTCAGGATATCCAATAAAGCCAGAAAAAGAACAGCGCCAGCATAGAATGGCGCTTTCACTTGGAAGGTCTCGTTAAATTTCTTGGAGACAAACGCAAGAACCAACGCCACAATGGCCAGAATGCCTAACGCAACCAACACGATTGCGAAATAATGATGGTTGGCTGTCGGATGTTCAAGCACATCTGGCAACATAAGGTTGATTCCCAACACAACCGCAACAGCGACGATCGGGAAAAATATTTTGATGCGGTTCATTTTCATTCCTTATACCTAAAAAATTGAAAGACCGACTCCACTGTTCAATTTATTTATATACTTTTCCTATATGTTTGAGGGTATTTATATTACCCCCTCTTTAAACACATAAATCACTATAATCCGATAGGATTAGTCAAAAAAACAACAAATTGAAAAATTAAATTTGACTGTCCTACTGACTGGTTCTATCATTGGTTACACGAATTACCCATATTCATATGGGAATAAAAATAAACGGGAAGAACACCATCTCCCGAAGAGGACAAAGAAAAATAAGGTGTTCTCTGTAAAGAAATAAAGAATGATTACATGTGGGTTTTGCTTTGTAAGGTAGTGCAATGGGCAGAATCGTAAACAACCGGGACAATCTGGACCAGATTGTCTCCGGAATCCTGAAAAACAGATTCGATAAGCCTGCATCGGGCATTTCTGGCGATGCAGGCCGTTTTCCCCACCGATTTCTCAAATGCTGCATGGTTGAATGACGCTTCCTGAAAGCTGTCCTGTCAGAGCCCCTTTCTCTCCCTGGTGTTCCAGTTGCCCGGAACAGGCTGCATGAAGCAGTGGTCATGGTTTATCCATGACCAAGGGAGGAAACCAACCGCAGTGCAAGCTGCATCCTACTTGGAATAACAATTTATTTAAACCCGTTTTTTGTCGTTTTTAATAAGTCTAAAAAGGAATGATTATGAAAAAAACACTTTCAGCGCTTGCCGTACTCAGCACACTAGGCACTGTAGCCTATGCGCAAAGCAACGTCACCATCTATGGTACGATTGAAGCCAACATCACCAAACGGACCGGGGTTGATGCCCATATTGAAGACCATGACAACAACGCCATCGGCTTCAAGGGCACAGAAGACCTCGGCAATGGCTACAAGGCTCTCTTCCAACTGGAAAGGCGTTTCGACGTCAGTGACGGTACGCTTGGCAACACCAACTCTGCAAGCTGGAAACCAGGTGCTTCCAAATCCACAAAAGAATGGGAAGGAGCCGCAAACGTCGGTATCAGCGGTGCATTCGGTACCGTCCGTATCGGCCGTCTGAACCAGGTTGTCACCGAATACGTCCGTAAACATGACCCATTCAACCAGCTCGGTGTCGGTACCCAGTTCTACGGCCGTCAGCGTGCCCCTCGAGTTGACAATGCCTTCCGTTATGATTTGCCAGCCTTTGGCAACTTTAAGATTTCCGCCAGCTATCAATTAGGGCATAACACCAACAACAAATCTGCAACTGACGCAGAAAAGACATTGAAAGCCAATAACGCGGACAACGATGGTTACGAAGCTGCAATCCTGTGGGATAACGGAAACTTCCAGGCTTCTGCCGGTTGGGGTCGTGTAGCTGACTCTCATAACTCCAGCATCTGGGGTGCAGGCATCAGCTGGCGTATCACCCCGGATGTCAAAGTTTCCCTGCAGTATGAAGACAACAATTCCAAAGGTTGGAAAGGTCAATCCTCTGGAACTGCTTACAACAACAGCGTAGATGGTCATCAGCGCAACTGGCTGCTCGGGTTGGATTGGAAAGTCGGTCCTGGTGTCTTCAAAGCTTCAGCCCAGTATGACCGTCTGGACAGTGTCGGCAAATATGATCCGACTGGCGGATACAAAGGAACAGGCAAATACCATTGGGACAACAAGAAGGCAGCAAAACGCTTTGCCGTCGGTTACAAATACAACGTTTCCAAACGGACTTCCTTCTACGGCAACCTGGCATATACCGACTATGACGATAAGCAGGTCGCCAATTACTGGACTGGTGTAAACAACGAGCACAGCCTGGCTTATCAAGTTGGCATCATCCACAAGTTCTGATGCCTGAACCCATGTACGGTTTTTCCCTACCGTGCAGGGTCTGGAATTTCCACTTGGCAGGGATTGCTTCCCTGCCTAACGCGATTAGAGTTTTTTCAGGGGTGGTGGATATACCCACAGTCCACTGCCCCTTTTTTTGAGGTTGGCACGTCCAGATACCGATCCTGACCCTGAAACCGTCAAGTCAGGAGATAGGCCTTTGCCACTGGCATTAAAGTTTCCTATCTTATTGTCTTCTGCTGTTTCAAAACGTTCTCAATGAACTTTTTCCATGAAAACCGTCATTGCCGTATGCCCTGACTGACCAATGGGACCTGGCAGTTCTTTGTACCCTTGCCTACGGTATAAAGAAACAACATTGCCAAACTCGAGAATAGACTCAAGATAGCATCTGGTATAGACCGCCTGCTTGACCTGCTATTCCACAAAGCGGAAAATCTCTGTCCCAACGCATTTCCCCAGCACTTCCGGCAACGCATAGAATTTCACAATTTCGGCCATCCCCTCAGGCAATCCTTTGGTTGGATAAAAACCGCAGCCAGCATAGACTTTCCCCTGCCATTCAACAACCCAATACCCTGCCCCTTCAGCCTTGAAAACTTCCGACAGAACATCGGTTTCCGGATCATCGTAAACAGAATGGTATCTGGGCGTACCGAACTCAATAAAAAAGTATCTGTCATTTTCTGCCCAAAACACCCAAAATCAATCTTCAGTCAAAGACCGGCGATTCGACCCCCAGGACCTTATGCAGCTTCGGGGAAGTG
>JBJEXA010000163.1:0-9527 GCA_051885335.1 Oxalobacter sp.
TTGCCCATTAAAATCCCCGTTAAGTAATGGTCTACTTAACGGGGTATAGTTCATTACGGGGTTTTTTGTCTAAGTGTTGTTGGAATCAGTTCTGTGCAGCAGCTTGCTGAGCTGGGTTGGCAGTAACAGTGATTTCAACACGACGGTTCTTAGCACGACCTTCACGAGTTGCGTTGTCAGCGATTGGCTGGAGTTCGCCTTTACCTTCGGTGACGATTTTTTCGCCATCAACACCCTGGGAAACCAGATAGGACTTAACAGCGTTTGCACGACGTTCAGACAGTTTCTGGTTATAGGCTTCGGTACCGGTGGAGTCGGTATGACCTACGCAGACAATGACTTCAACGTCCAGACCGGAGATGTCGGAAGCCAGTTTGGACAGTTTTTCCTTACCTTCTTTCTTGACGATGGATTTGTCATGGTCAAAGAAAGCATCTGCTGCGAATTCCAGTTTTTCAGCAACAGGAGCTGCTACTGGCGCAGGTTCTTCCTTAACATATGCAGGATCGCATTCCTTGATTGCATCTGCAGGGGTCCAGTAGCCGGTTCTCCAGCACAGACCATAGCCGGAACGTGCGATTACATCGCGCTGATCCTGTACATATGCGCTGTAAGGCTTGTTAGCGATGATGTCGGTGACCTCTGCAGAGGCGGTAGCTGCACCAGCAACTGCGGTAGCAGCGATGAGTACTTTAAGCAATTTATTCATATTTATCCTCGTAGTTGACAATCCGCAGCAGGCTGCGCATGCAATTCCAACTTAAAACAACAATATTATTATAGCCCTAATTACCGGAGCCTTGGTTCCTATAATACGTTGCATCTATTCTGACACAATGAACAAGGTCAGATAAGACATCTCGCATAAAGATTCCCAAATTTTCCATCCAAATGTTTTTTTCAGACGGGATTGTCGCATTTTTGCAACCCGAATAAAAGGGGAACTTGGTTGAAGTTTGCCTGATGATTCCATGGCAGAATCATTGCCCAAGTTTTCTCCCATAATCTGGAGCAAATATACGTCCAGAAAATTCTAATGAAAATAGATACTTAAATCAATTCCTGATAATTAAAAAAGTTTGCCTATGACATGGTAAAATGTTGTTTTGATAACTGTTTTTATTGAGTAGTAACAGAAACCACCGTTGGTTCTCTGCCACAAGTGACTTATGAATCAATTCGCGAAAGAAACCATTTCCGTCTCTCTCGAAGAGGAGATGCGCAAAAGCTATCTCGATTATGCAATGAGCGTCATCATCGGACGTGCCCTTCCTGATGTGCGGGATGGATTGAAGCCAGTGCATCGCCGTGTGCTTTTCGGTATGCATGAAATGAATAATGTCTGGAACCGCCCTTATGTCAAATGCGCGCGTGTTGTTGGGGAGGTGATGGGGAAATACCATCCTCATGGGGACTCTTCTATCTATGACACATTGGTCCGTATGGCGCAGGATTTTTCACTGCGTTACACCTTAGTGGATGGTCAGGGTAATTTCGGATCGGTCGATGGCGACAGTGCTGCAGCGATGCGTTATACCGAATGCCGTCTTGACCGTGTTTCTGATGAGATGCTGGCGGATATCGAAAAAGAGACTGTTGATTTCGTGCCGAATTATGATGGCAAGGAAAAGGAGCCGTCTGTCCTTCCGGCAAAGATTCCCAACCTGCTTGTGAATGGCTCTTCAGGGATTGCCGTCGGCATGGCAACAAATATCCCTCCCCATAATCTGAAAGAAGTCATTGATGGTGCCCGCCATCTACTGGCTGAGCCGGACTGTTCGATTGATGATCTGATTGATTTTATTCCTGCTCCTGATTTTCCGACAGGCGGCTTGATTTACGGTATCGCTGGGGTGCATGAAGGGTATCGGACAGGTAAAGGTAGGGTTGTCATCCGTGCAAAGACGCATTTTGAGGAATATGGCAAGGATGGCCGCCAAGCAATCATCGTTGATGAACTTCCCTACCAGGTCAATAAGAAGACATTGCTGGAACGGATTGCCGAAAATGTCCGTGAAAAGAAACTGGATGGAATTTCGGATATCCGTGATGAATCTGACAAGTCAGGCATGCGGGTTGTCATTGAATTGAAACGCAATGAAGTGCCCGAGGTTGTCCTGAACAACCTGTTCAAGCAGACCCAGTTGCAGGATTCTTTTGGCATGAACATGGTGGCATTGGTTGACGGTCAGCCGAAACTGTTGAACCTGAAGCAGATGCTGGAGTGTTTCCTGGCGCACCGCCGTGAAGTTGTGACGCGTCGGACCATTTTTGAATTGCGTAAAGCGCGTGAGCGTGGTCATGTATTGGAAGGTCTGGCAGTTGCCTTGGCAAATATTGATGATTTTATTGCCATCATCCGTGCAGCACCAACGCCTCCGATTGCCCGTCAGGAATTGATGTCGCGTTCTTGGGATTCTTCTCTGGTCAGATCCATGCTGGAGCGGACAGGCGCACTGAAGGACAATACGCCTGAAGATTTCCGGCCAGAGGGACTTCCAAAAATGTATGGTGTTCAGGCGGATGGGTTGTACAGACTCTCTGAAGAACAGGCTACGGAAATTCTTCAGATGCGCCTGCAGCGGCTGACGGGATTGGAACAGGACAGGATACTGGATGAGTACCAGAAAGTGATGGCACAGATTGCTGAATATCTGGATATCTTGGCAAAGCCTGAAAGGATTGTTGCCATCATTGACGGTGAATTGGCTGGTATTGTGGCAGACCATGTTGAAAGGTCAAAAGATGAACGTCTTTCTACAATCGAGGTCAATGTAGCAGACTTGGCGACAGAGGATCTGATTACACCTCAGGATATGGTGGTCACGCTGTCCCATTCAGGGTATATCAAGTCACAGCCGCTTTCAGAATACCGGACACAGAAACGGGGAGGCCGAGGCAAGTCGGCTGCCGCAATGAAGGAAGATGACTGGATTGACCAGTTGTTTATTGCGAATACCCATGACTATATCCTGTGTTTCTCTGACAAGGGCAGGGTTTATTGGCTGAAGGTCTGGGAGGTCCCGCAAGGATCCCGTGGGTCTCGAGGCCGTCCAATCATCAACATGTTCCCATTGCAGGACGATGAGAAAATCACGGTTATCCTGCCGTTGTCTGGCGATAACCGGAATTTCCCTGAAGACCATTATGTTTTCATGGCGACCAGCAAAGGCACTGTAAAGAAGACGCCATTGAATGATTTCAGCAATCCCCGTAAGGCGGGCATCATTGCGGTTGGCCTTGATGAAGGGGATTATCTGATTGGTGCTGCTCTGACTGATGGGGAGCATGATGTGATGTTGTTCTCTGATGCAGGCAAGGCCGTCCGCTTTGAAGAGAAAGAGGTCCGGCCAATGGGACGTACAGCCCGCGGTGTGAGAGGGATGCAGCTTGAGGAAGACCAGCGGGTGATTTCCCTATTGGTGGCTGAAGATGAACAGCAGTCTGTTCTGACAGCAACCGAGAACGGTTTTGGCAAGCGGACTTCGATTGTGGAATATACCCGTCATGGCCGAGGAACCAAAGGGATGATTGCGATTGCGACCAGTGAGCGTAATGGTAAGGTGGTTGCGGCAACTCTGGTGAATGCATCGGATGAAATCATGCTGATTACAACAGGCGGTGTGCTGATACGTACTCGGGTTTCGGAAATCCGTGAGATGGGGCGTGTAGCTCAGGGGGTTACCTTGATTTCTGTGGATGAAGGGACGAAACTGAGTGGGCTGCAGCGGATATTGGATGCTGATATTGATAAAGAAGACGCTTCTGAATAATGCGGGTCTTCAATTTTTCTGCCGGACCAGCGGCATTGCCTGAACCTGTATTGAGGCAGGCATCTGATGAAATGCTTGATTGGCATGGCATCGGCATGTCTGCTTGGGAAATGAGTCATCGCGGTAAGTCATTTGGCTCAATTATCCGCCAGGCAGAAGCAGATCTGAGGGAACTGCTCGCGGTGCCATCCAGCCATCATATCTTATTCATGCAGGGAGGCGCGACAGCGATGAATGCTGTTATCCCGATGAACCTGGTCCATCGTCCGGGCAGTTCCTCCGTTATTGATGTTGTCCATACAGGTCTTTGGTCGGGTAATGCTTTGAGAGAAGCGCTGAAATATGGCTTGGTGAATGTGGCAGCTTCATCTGAGGACGGGGGGTTCATATCGATACCGGCACAAAATCAATGGCAGTTAACAGAAGATGCTGCTTATGTTCATGTGTGCCCGAATGAGACAGTCCATGGCGCACAGTTCCATTTCCAGCCTGATACCGGGCAGGTCCCACTTGTTGCAGATATGTCTTCTGAGATACTTTCCCGTCCGATTGATTTTTCACGGTATGGCGTCGTGTATGCGGGGGCGCAGAAGAATATCGGTCCCGCCGGTGTTGTCGTGGTGATTGTCCGTGAGGATTTAATCGGTCATGCGATGGACTGCTGTCCATCTGTGTTTGATTGGCAGAATGTAGCTGGGCAGGGATCAATGTTCAATACACCGCCAACCGGAGCAATTTATCTGTGTGGCTTGGTATTGCAATGGCTGAAACGTCAGGGGGGTATTGCACGGATGGAAAAAGATAGCATCGAGAAATCAGCAATGTTGTATGACTTTATCGACAACAGCCGTCTTTATTTCAATCCCGTGGAACCTGCCAGCCGTTCCCGGATGAATGTGCCGTTCTTTTTACGGGATAAGTCATTGGAGAACCTGTTCCTGACAGAAGCGGAATGCGAAGGCCTGGTGCAGTTGAAAGGGCATCGGACAGTAGGGGGCATGCGTGCTTCTCTTTATAATGCGATGCCGATTGAAGGTGTTGCGGCATTGATCAGGTTTATGCGGGGTTTTGAACAGAAACATTGAGACTTCTTTCATGGATGCCCTGTTCCATAAGGTTATGTCTTACAATGCCTCTTATGGTTTTTTGATATCGGATAGAACATGGATGATTTATTGAAACCATTGCGTGACCAGATTGATGGTATTGACGCACAGCTTCTTGGATTGTTGAACCGCCGCGCGGAAATTGCCCAGGAAGTCGGCAAGATCAAGAACAGGGTCAATGCGCCTGTTTACCGTCCAGACCGTGAGGCACAGGTGCTCCGGAATATTGCGGAACGCAATCCTGGCCCTTTAGATAGTGGGGATCTTCAGACGGTTTTCCGTGAAATCATGTCTGCCTGCCGTGCATTGGAAAAGCGCAATATCGTTGCTTTCCTGGGGCCAGCAGGTACCTTTTCTGAACAGGCAGTTTACAATTGCTTTGGCTCAGCGGTGGAGACACTGTCATGCAGCACGATTGATGAAGTGTTTTCGGCCGTCGAAGCTTCTGATGCCGAGTTTGGGGTGGTGCCAATTGAAAATTCCACTGAAGGAGCCATCAATCGGACTTATGACCTGTTTGTGCGCTCACCGTTGACCATCAGCAATGAAGTATCCATCCCTATCCGTCATAACCTGATGACAGCCTCGGGCAATATGCATGGCATCAGGCAGATTTCTGCGCATGCCCAGGCACTGGCGCAGTGCCAGGAATGGTTGAACACCCATTTTCCTGATATTCCGAAAAGGGCAGTGTCTTCCAATGCGGAAGCTGCCCGGATCGCCAAGGATGACCCAACCGTTGCCGCTATTGCAGGAGAGATTGCATCGAAATGTTACGATCTCCGGATTGTCAATGCCTGGATTCAGGATGAACCTCAGAACCGAACCCGTTTTGCTGTAATCGGCAGGAAAGACACTGAACCAACGGGTAAAGACCAGACTTCCCTGTTGGTATCTGTCAAGAATGAAGCAGGATCTGTTTACAAAATGCTGGAACCTTTTGACAGGTATGGGGTTTCGATGACCCGTCTGGAATCCCGTCCGATCAAGGATAGGGATTGGGAATATTATTTTTTTGTGGACCTTGTTGGCCATATCAAGGAAGAACGGGTTGCCAAAGCCCTCGAGGAACTGAAAGACAGGGTTTCTTACTTCAAGGTATTGGGTTCATACCCTGTTTGATTAATCAGATTGAAATATCATGACTATGAAATTTGCTCCAGATTATATCCATACCATTGCACCTTATCAGGCAGGCAAGCCGATTTCTGAAGTTGCCCGTGAGTTTGGGCTGGATCCATCGAAAATCATTAAATTGGCATCCAATGAGAATCCCATGGGGATGCCGGAATCCGCCCAAAAGGCAGCACAGGAAGCACTGACAGGCGATAATGGCCGTTATCCAGATGCCAATGGCTTTTCATTAAAAAAAGCGGTTTCCGAACGTTATGGTGTACCCATGGATTGGATTACATTGGGTAATGGCAGTAATGACATCATTGATATTGCTGGCCGTACATTTGCAAAAAACGGGGATTCCATTGTCTTCTCTGAATATTCTTTCATTGTTTATATGCTGACGGCAAAAGCGGTGGGTGCAACAGGTATTGAAGTGCCCGCAAAGAATTATGGCCATGACCTGGATGCCATGCTGAAGGCAATCCGCCCTGATACCAAAATTGTTTTTTTGGCGAATCCAAATAATCCAACAGGGACTTTCCTGAAGCCAGAAGAAATTGAAGCATTTTTGGATAAGGTTCCTTCGGATGTTGTGGTTGTGATTGATGAAGCCTATAACGAATTCCTGGATGCTTCTATCCAGTATGATTCCACGGAGTGGGTCAGGAAATATCCTAATTTATTGATTTCACGGACTTTCTCCAAAGCATATGGCCTTGCGGCCTTGCGGGTAGGTTTTGCGCTTGCCCAGCCTGAACTGACAGATTTGTTGAATCGTGTCCGTCAGCCATTCAATACCAATGCGGCGGCCCAAGCCGCGGC
The DNA here is from genome assembly GCA_051885335.1 of Oxalobacter sp. GTDB lineage: Bacteria > Pseudomonadota > Gammaproteobacteria > Burkholderiales > Burkholderiaceae_D > Oxalobacter. The sequence continues at coordinate 6,821 of JBJEXA010000163.1, forward strand.
AATTGCAGCCTTGGGAGATACGGAATTTCTGAGAAAAAGTGCAGAAATCAATGCACAGGGATACAAAGCATTGACACAGGCCTTTGAGGAAATGGGACTGGAATATGTGCCCTCGTATGGCAATTTTGTTTTGGTTAAAGTGGGTGATGAAGAAGAAGCGGGAGCTCGTGTCAATCTGGAATTACTGAAACGGGGAATCATTGTCCGGCCAGTCAAAGGCTACAAATTACCCCAATGGTTGCGGGTTTCTATTGGATTGCCTGAGGAAAACCAAGCATTCATCAAGGCATTGAAAGACATTCTGGCGTAATCCCGTGGTTGCATTCAAGAAAATCGTTATCTGTGGTGTTGGACTCATCGGTGGGTCTGTTGCATTGGCTTTGCGTAAAGCCGGTTATAAAGGACGTATTGCCGGACTGGATCGGGGTCAGGATGTTCTCGCCCGAGCTCATGCCTTGGGGATTGTGGATGATGCAGGATCTTCCTTGGAAGAAACCTTCAAAGGAGCCGACCTGCTGATGCTGGCAGTGCCTGTTGCCCAGACTGCTAAAGTTTTGCAGGCATTTTTGCCTTATCTGCCGGATGATATTGTCATAACTGACACAGGGAGTACCAAATCAGACGTTGTCGCTATGGCACGGGAAGTCCTTGGCGAGCGTGTAGGCAAGTTTGTCCCTGCACATCCAATTGCTGGCAGTGAATCAAATGGTCCAGAGGCCGCTTTTTCAACCTTGTTCGAAGGCAAAAAAACAGTCATTGCCCAATTGCCTGAAAACAAGGAAGAAGATGTTGGAAATATTGCTGAATTGTGGGAAACATGTGGTGCCATTATCCATTATCTGACGCCCTCAGGACATGACAAAGTCTTCGCAACGGTTAGCCACCTGCCACATTTGCTGGCTTATGGTTTGGTGGACTATGTGGCAAACCATAGTCTTTCCGAATTGTTTTTCCAGTATGCCGCCAGTGGTTTCCGTGATTTTACCCGTATTGCAGAGTCTTCTCCGGAAATGTGGCGTGACATTTCATTGGCAAATAGGGAACACCTGCTGGAAGGATTGGATGCATATCTGGAAGAATTGGTCTGTATAAGGGCATTGCTTGCTGAGAAGGATGGTGCTGGGCTTGAGGCAGTTTTCGCAAATGCCCGCCAGGCAAGAATGAACTGGCGCTGTGCTATTGAATCCGCTGAAACTAAAAAGTGAACATGACACAATATCCTGCCTATATCAATTTGAAACCGGTCAATCAAGTCTCTGGGACGGTGCTGTTACCGGGATCTAAAAGTATTTCCAACCGTACCCTGCTGTTGTCCGCTTTGGCTGAAGGCAAAACCAGGATTCATGACCTTCTAGCATCTGATGATACATCGGTCATGCTGGATGGATTGAAAAAGCTTGGCATTGACTGGAGAAAAATAGAAGCGGCCAACACGTATGAAGTCATGGGAGGCAATGGTTCTTTGCCCAATAAAGAGGCAGATCTCTTTCTGGGCAATGCAGGTACAGCTATCCGGCCATTGACGGCTGCATTGGCGGCATTAGGTGGGGACTATCTGCTGCACGGTATTCCTCGGATGCACGAAAGACCGATTGGAGATTTGGTTGATGCATTGAATGCATCGGGAGCCAATATCGAGTATGTTGAAAACAAGGGATATCCTCCTATCCGTATCCGCCAGGGCAATATCGATTCTAGGGATCTGAAAGTAAAAGGCAACGTTTCCAGCCAGTTCCTGACAGCGCTTTTAATGGCTTCTCCTTTAATGGCTTTGAAAGAAGATGTGACGATTCATGTTGTGGGAGAGCTGATTTCAAAACCTTATATTGAGATTACCTTGAATCTGATGCAGATCTTTGGGGTAACCGTGGAGCGTGAGGACTGGAAAACATTCACAATCCGGAAAGGACAGCGTTACCATAGTCCAGGGGACGTGTATGTGGAAGGGGATGCTTCATCGGCATCTTATTTCCTGGCAGCCGCTGCTATAGCGGGAGGGCCTGTCCGGGTTTTGGGGATAGGCAGGAAAAGTATCCAAGGCGATGTCCGTTTCGTTGAAGTGCTGGAAAAAATGGGAGCGAAGGTCACTTATGGCGAGAATTTTGTTGAAGTTTCTGCTGGGGGGGCACTTAAAGCCATTGATGCAGATTTCAATCTGATTCCTGATGCAGCCATGACAGTGGCTATGCTGGCGGTTTATGCCGATGGTCCCAGCATGTTGCGTAATATCGGCAGCTGGCGCGTGAAAGAGACAGACCGCATTGATGCTATGGCAACAGAATTGAGAAAACTCGGTGTTGGTGTGGAAACGGGAAGTGATTGGTTGAAAATCATTCCTGTTGACAAAATGCAGGATGCAGTTATTGATACCTATGATGACCACCGCATCGCAATGTGTTTTTCCCTAGCGAGTTTAAACAGTGCGTCAAAAAAAGGCGTAAATATCCGAATCAATGATCCGCGATGTGTTGCAAAGACATTTCCAAGCTATTTCCAGGCTTTTTCAGCGATTACACGAGTTGCTGTCTGAAAAATTTCCTGTTAAATGTTGGATTGTTGTGAAACAGATACAAGATGACAGGATTATTCCCATAGTTGGAAACTGTTCCAGGAAGGGATGAGGTTTTTTGTCGGAAAACTGGCTAAAAAATCAAAAAATTCTTCGTTAGGGTATTGACAGTATTTAGGGGATAGGTGGATAATTTCA
>JBJEXA010000164.1:0-2183 GCA_051885335.1 Oxalobacter sp.
AGCCATTCTCATCGGCAGGGTTATGGCTGCCCGTAATCATGATGCCGCCATCGAAATCCTTCGCAAAAGAAGCGAAATAGATTTCCTCAGTGCCACACATACCGATACCGGTAACATCCACTCCTGCAGAGCGGAGCCCCTCTGCCAAAGCCTGATACAGATCTGGACCGGAAAGGCGGGCATCATAGCCGATGACCACGTTCTTGGCATTGAATTCTTTTGCAAAGGCATAACCGAGATTGCGGGCAAACTCGCCATCCAGCATGGAAGGAACCTTGCCCCGGATGTCATAGGCTTTGAAGCTTGAGAGGTTCATCATGCCTCAACCTCATCGCCTGTGGCATCTGTTCTGCCATAGTTGTCCTCAAAGCGGACAATATCGTCTTCCCCAAGATAAGAACCTGTCTGGACTTCGATAAAGACCAGTGGAATCGTTCCAGGGTTTCGAATGCGGTGTTTGGTACCAAGAGGGATATAAACAGATTCGTTTTCTGCAACCAGCATTTTCTTTTCACCAATCGTGACTTCAGCGGTGCCACTGACTACTGTCCAATGCTCGGCACGGTGGTAATGCATCTGAAGAGAGTTCTGTTCTCCCGGTTTGACAATAATCCGTTTGACTTGGAAGCGGTCGGATAAAACAAGGGTTTCGTAATTGCCCCATGGACGATAAACAAACGGATGACTCTCGAGCTCATTTCTCTGCTGCAGTTTCAGCTGATCGACAATGCGTTTAACGTCTTGGGTTTTATTGCGGTCTGCAATCAGAACAGCATCTTTTGTTTCAACAATGGCGAGATTGCTGACTCCCACTGTTGCCAAGAGGCGTCCAGAACTGCGCAGGTAACAATTTTGAGTGTTGTCAGTCAGTACTCCACCAATGCAGACGTTGCCATGATTGTCTTTATCTGAAACATCATAGAACGCGCCCCATGATCCAAGATCACTCCATCCACCATTCATTGGAACGACTGCAGCCCTGTCTGTGTGCTCCATGATTGCATAGTCAATGGAATCTGATGGTGACAATGAGAAATCATCACCAGGACGAACGAAATCTAAGTCATTCGTGCGGTTCTTCCATGATTTCTCGACAGAGGTATAGATGTCTGATGCGATTTTTTTCAATTCACCCAGGAATACTGAGGCCTTGAAGAAGAAAATGCCCGAGTTCCAATAGTGCCCTCCTTCAGACAGCATGGCTTCTGCCTTGGCTTTTTGAGGTTTTTCCAGAAAACGCTCTACCTTATAAACACCATCATCAATCTGACTGCCTTGTTTGATATAACCAAAGCCTGTTTCTGGAGATGTTGGATTAATTCCGAAAGTGACTAGATTACCCGCCTCAACTGCTGGAACCGCTTTTTTGACAGCATCATAGAAATCATCTGGTGCAAGGAAACGATGATCTGAAGGCATAACCAGCATCAAAGCATTTGGAGTATTTTCCTGTGTTGCGAATGCTGCCAAAGCAATTGCAGGTGCAGTATTCTTTGCTGATGGCTCAAGAATAACCAGAGCCTCTTTGCCCTCTTTTTTCAGGATTTCATCTGCATAGAATCTGTATTCGTCATTGCTGACAACCAGCGGTTCGATATCACCACCAACAACACCAGCCCGCAAAAGCGTTTCCGCAAACAAAGTGCTGCCATTGCTTAAACGCATGAACTGCTTTGGATATTTTGCTCTGGAGAGAGGCCAAAGGCGTGTTCCTGCTCCACCGCACAAGATTACAGTTTGAATATTGGATGCTGTTCTCATGATATTATTTTCTTCTTCTCCCACCCACAGGTACTTGAGACAGAGTCTGTGAGTGTCTTTTTAGGGGGCCAGTTGAGGGTTGTCTTTGCCTTGGTGTTGTCTGCGATGCCTTTCTGTTCATACTGGACCATGTAGGTGAGTTTGATGCCCCACTGGGAACCATTACCGAGGACTTTCTGGAAATTATCCAGATCTGATTCTTTCGTGATGATGAGAATGTACTGAATGCCACCTGCAATCATCGTAGACAGCGGATAGTACACCATCGGCTTGTCGTAGACGGTCAGGAGGATTTTGGAGATGGGCAGTGATGCCGAGTACGGAAAGTATTTTCTGGAGGGTGTCCAATCTGGGCAGTCTGTCGCCACGCATGAACCGCCAGAGTGTCACTCTGTCGATGCCGGTTGCTTTGGACAGGTTCA
>JBJEXA010000165.1:0-2158 GCA_051885335.1 Oxalobacter sp.
TCACTGACTTCGGAGGAAATCACTTCTTCTCCTTCTGATACGCCAGAAAGGACTTCTGTATAAACCCCATCAGTGATGCCGATTTCGATTTCACGTTTTTCGACCTGATCTTTGTCTTTCAGGATACGGATGGTGTGCTTACCGCCACTGCTGTTGATGGCGATGCTGGGTACAAGCAGCACATTTTCAGCATTTGCTACTAGGATGGTGCATTGGGTCATCATGCCGATACGCAGTTTTCCGTCAGGATTGTTGACAAAGCTTTTGCCATAGTAATAGACAGCGGATGTGCTGGAACTGCTGGAAGAACTGGAACTGCTCTTGTCATAGCTGCCATCACTCAGGGTTGTCAGACCAGGGTCGATGGAATCCAATGTGGCATGGAAAACGGTGTTTGGTTCAGACAGGATGGTGTAGTCAACCGGCATGCCCTGTTTGACTTTGGTGATATCCCCTTCAGAAATCTGGATATCGATTTCCATGTCATTCAGGTTGGCAATTTTGATGATGGTTGGTGTTGTCTGGTTGGCGTTGACGGTTTGGCCTTCCTCAACAGGGACAGATACCACCGTGCCATCCAATGGTGCGCGGATTTTGGTATAGCCCAGGTTGGTTTCATCGGTGTTGATGGCGAGCAGGGTCTGTTTAATGAGGGATGTGGTCTCATCCACATTTGCTTTGGCGATGGCATAAGCATCCCTGGCATTGTCCAAGTTTTCTTTGGAGGTTGCGTCTGTCCGGATCAGTTTCCGTTCACGCTCATAAGCGCGTTTTGCGACTTCCAAGGCTGTTTTTCGGGCTGCCAGCTGTGATTTGTAGGATTCCAGACGCAGTTTGTCGGTGCGTAAAAGGTTTTCTTGGGTCGTAGAGTCGATTTCAGCAATCATCTGTCCCTGTTTGACTTCTTGTCCCAGGACAACATGCAGTTTCTTGATCTGACCACTAACCTGTGCACCGACGGTGACCAGATTCACTGCACTGATTTCACCGGTTGCTTCAACTGCATGACGGATATTGCCGATACGGGCTTTTTCTGTCATATAGGTGACGGAATTTTTCTTTTGGGTAATCCAGTATGCTAACAGGGCAATAATAAGGAGCAGGATGATTGTGGTTGGAATCCAGACTTTAGGCCTTTTGAAATTCTTTAGTTTATCAAGCATGGCTAATCCATTGTTTTTCTTCTGAATATCAGAAATGACAGTGATGGATTCTGTCCTGTTGGCAAAGCATAACACAGGTCAATCCTGTCATTTAACCATTAAGGTATTGCTTTCTCAAAAAAGATTCAGGGAAACCAACAGATTGTTACAATTCAGATGGATCCTGGTAAGGGGCATGCAAAGTATGGGCAAAATTTTAAATCATCTTTTTTTACTGTTAAATCCCCCTAGGGCATGTAACGGGGGTATGATGTCGCATCTTTTGGCTGGTTCTTTTTCACGGGATATTTCATGGATTTTGCTTTAGCGGTAAAAGCTTTCATCATGGGGATTGTCGAAGGGTTGACGGAATTTCTGCCAATCTCATCGACAGGCCATCTGATTCTGGCAGGCAGTCTGCTGGATTTCACAGGGGAAAATGTCAAGGTGTTTTCCATTGCCATCCAGGCAGGGGCGATGCTTTCTGTCGTCTGGGTGTACCGTCAGAAAATCCTGGAGGTCCTGTTCGGTATGTTTACCCGGGAAAAGGAACGCCGGTTTGCGATCAATGTTATCGTTGCGTTTATTCCTGCTGCTGTGCTCGGCCTGTTGTTTGCCAAGAAAATCCAGGCATTCCTTTTTTATCCGATACCTGTCGCCGCTGCATTTATCATCGGTGGGCTTATCATCCTGTTTGTTGAACGCAGGAACGAAAAACGGTTTGACGGTTGCCGGATTGAGTCGGTTGATGATATGACCTTCATGGATGCCCTGAAGGTCGGGATTGCCCAGGCGTTTGCCCTGATTCCCGGTACCAGCCGTTCCGGTGCTACTATCATCGGTGGGATGCTGTTTGGTCTGTCCCGTAAGGTTGCGACAGAATTTTCTTTCTTTCTGGCAATGCCGACTTTGTTTGGCGCATCGGTTTATTCCATCTATAAGGAACGTGACCTGCTGGTGGCTTCTGATGTCCCGCTTTTTACAATCGGGACGGTGTCTTCCTTTATTTTTGCCTT
>JBJEXA010000166.1:0-32053 GCA_051885335.1 Oxalobacter sp.
CCTGCTGAATACTGCCATTGAACGCATGGGCGATACCGCACTCTACACCATACTGACGCAGGAATTTCAAGACAGTATCTACAGAACGCAGGGTATGCAACAGCACAGGCAGATCATATCTGCGGGCGATTTCCAACTGGCGGCAGAAAAAATATTCCTGCTTTTCCCGTGCAACAGGCGTACTCCGTTCTGGAAGATAAAAATCCAACCCGATTTCACCAATTGCAACAAAATGAGGATCCGTCAGTTTTTCCTGAACCCTTTGTTCCAAGACATCCAAGTCAGATTCTGGACTTTGAGGCACATATAAAGGATGAATTCCTAAAGCATAAGAACATCCATCAACCGCATGGGCAATAGTATGGACATCGGCGAAACTTTCCCGGTCAACTGCCGGAATAAGGATATGTGAAACGCCGCTTTTTTTAGACAAATCAACAATCTGCGGAACCTTTCCAGAAAAAGGTTCCGCATTCAGATGGCAGTGGGTATCAATCCACACCATCGTCTCCTTGTTTCAAGGCAGACATCTCTGTCAGAAATTTATCCGACATCCGGTACACCTTGTCACAACGTCCTGCCAGTTCAGGATCATGGGTGACAATCACAAACGCCGTTTCCATTGTCAGGGACAGTTCCAGCATCAAGTCAAAAATCTGCCGTGCTGTCTCCCTGTCAAGATTCCCGGTCGGCTCATCCGCCAGCACACAGGCAGGATTCGCCACCAACGCCCGCGCCAAAGCGACCCGCTGACGCTCCCCACCAGACAATTCGCCAGGTAAATGGATTGCCCTCTCTTCCAGACCAACTTTGACCAGCATCTCCATCGCTGTCTTCTCGGCAAATTCACGGGATTCCCGGCGGATCAGGAAAGGCATCGCCACATTATCCAACGCTGAGAACTCAGGCAACAGATGATGGAATTGATAAACAAATCCCAAAGTCCTGTTCCTCAAAGCATCACATGCCGTACCGTTCAGTTCTGACAACACCTGCCCATTCATGGAAACCGAACCTGCTGTCGGCTCATCCAACCCCCCAAGCAGATGCAGGAACGTCGACTTACCTGATCCCGAAGCGCCGACAATGGCGACACGTTCTCCCTTTTTCACTTGGAAATCAATATCCCGCAGAATCTCGACTGCATACTTTCCCTGCTGGTAAGTCTTGCATAGTCCTGTGCAGGACAGAACGATATCATTCATAACGCAGTGCCTCCGCAGGGTTGACCTTTGCCGCACTCCAGCTTGGATACAGCGTTGCCAGGAAAGACAGCACAATAGAAGAACCACCAATTCTCAAGACATCCATCCATTGCAGGTCTGATGGCAATGAACTGATCAAATAGATGTTCTTTGGCAGGAACTGGAAACCGAACAGCCGCTCAATAAAAGGCACAATCACATCAATATTCAGGGAAACCAATACACCAAAACTGACACCGATCAATGTTCCCAAAATCCCTGCCAATGCACCCTGCACCATAAATATTTTCATGATGGACCGGGGTGTTGCGCCCAATGTCCGAAGGATCGCGATATCCGCCTGTTTTTCAGTAACCGTCATCACCAGTGTCGAAACCAGATTGAATGCGGCAACGGCAATAATCAGCATCAGGATGATGAACATCATTTTCTTCTCGGTCTGAACAGCCGCAAACCAGTTCTTGTTCTGTTTGGACCAATCCCTGACCATCACTTCCTGATCAATCAGAAGCAGCGTCAGGTCTTTTGCAACAGCAGGCGCTTCCTGCATATTGTGGAGTTTCACCCGAAGCCCCGTTGGCGCATCCGCTTGGAAAATCCGCATCGCATCACCAATACTGATAAACGCCAATGTCGTATCAAATTCAAAATGTCCCGCCTCAAAAATACCAGAAACCGTAAACTGCTTCAGCCGGGGCAGGATTCCAGCAGGTGTCACCTGCCCTTGAGGAATCACAACCGTCACTTTGTCGCCCACACCAATATGAAGCATCCTTGCCAGTTCCTTACCAATGGCGATATTGAACGAATCAGGTTGCAGGCTTGAAAAAGATCCTTGTTTGAACTGTCTGCCAACATCTGATACGTTGCCTTCCAAGGCAGGATCAACCCCCCGGACGACCACACCGCGCATCAGATCTTCACGGGTCAGCATCGCCTGGCCAATGACATAAGGCGCAGTCCCGGCAACATCCTGGTTCCGCTGGACAACTGCTGCTGTTTCCCGCCAGTTTGGCAGTGCGCCGTAAACATCCTGTATTTCAATATGCGGCAGCACGGACAGCATTCTGTCACGCACTTCTTTCTGAAAACCATTCATCACCGACATGACAATAATCAAGGCGGCAACTCCCAAAGCGATACCTGCCATGGAAATCATCGAGATAAAAGAAATGAAACGGTTCCTGCCACTGCGTTTCCCAGAACGCAGATACCGAAGACCGACATACCATTCAAACGGCAGATTCGAAAAAAAACTCAATGCAACAACTCCTGATTGAAATCCGGCAGTCAGACAGACATAATGCCAGAAATCACAATTGTACCCTTTCAGTCATGCCTGACAACACACAACAACAGTCTTTAACAATTCCGGCCACCAGACCTCCGTCCGACAACAGCCTATGACCCGCATTACACAACGTCCGGTTTCAAAAAACATCTGCCAAGAACTCGAACAGGCCGGCATACATCCTGTCCTGGCGAGAATCCTGACCGCCCGAGGCATTCTTGAAAAAGAATCCATTGAAAACACCTTCAGCCATCTGATTCCCCCACATCTTATGCTGAACCTGGATAAAGCGGCAGACTTGCTGGCAGATGCCATCATTGAACAGAAAAAAATGACGGTCATTGCCGATTATGACTGTGATGGTGCAACCGCCTGCGCTGTTGCAGTCCAAGGCATCCAGATGCTTGGTGGCAATATCGACTATATTGTCCCCAACCGTTTCGACAACGGTTATGGACTGTCGCCTGCCATCTCTGAACTGGCATTCAGGGAACATCAGACAGATATCCTGATGACTGTTGACAACGGCATCGCCAGTATCGAAGGGGTTGCCCGTGCCAATGAACTGGGCATGCAGGTTCTGGTCACTGACCATCATCTACCTGGAGAACGTATTCCTCAAAACTGCATCATCGTCAATCCCAATCAGAAAGGCTGCACTTTTCCGAGCAAAAACCTGGCAGGTGTCGGTGTCATCTTCTACATCCTGTTGGGATTACGGGCGGAACTGCGTAGAAGGAACCGGTTCAACAAAACCACCCAGCCCCGTCTGGATGTCCTGCTTGACCTCGTCGCACTGGGCACTGTCGCTGATGTTGTTCCATTAGACCACAACAACCGTATCCTGGTTGCACAAGGTCTGCAGCGTATCCGAAAAGGCAAAGCCTGCCCCGGAATCTCTGCACTCTTCAGGATGGCATCCAGAAACCCTGGCGAGGCATCATCAACCGACCTTGGTTTTTTCATTGCACCAAGGCTTAATGCGGCAGGCAGACTGTCCGACATGACCATTGGCGTGGAATGCCTGCTGGCACAGGATATCGACATCGCCATGGAATATGCCCAAGACCTGAACACCATCAACCAGCACCGACAACGTCTGGAAACCGCCATGAAACAGGATGCCCTGATAAAAACCGATGCCCTCAGACCAGCAAACCGCTACACCATTTGTATTGCCTCCAAAGACTGGCATCAAGGAGTCATTGGACTGCTTGCCTCCCGTATCCGGGAAAACTATTATCGTCCGACCATCGTTTTCACCGAAGATGAACATGGCAACCTGCAGGGTTCAGGCAGGTCGATTCCCCACCTTCATATCAGGAATGTACTTTCGCAGATTGCAGAACAGTTTCCAGACATCATCTTGAAATTTGGCGGACATGCAATGGCTGCAGGATTGACCATCCAGAAAGAGACCTTTCCCCAGTTCTGCGATGCTTTCGAACAACTGTCACAGGAACAGTTGTCTCCTGAACAGCTTGAACCCGTGGTTGAGACAGATGGTTCATTGGAGACCCAATACATCACAGAAGACTTTGCTGCATTGTTGGATAGCCAGATATGGGGCGCAGGATTCGCTTCTCCACTTTTCTATGATGAATTCACCGTAAAAAGCCAGCGTATCCTAAAAGATACCCATCTGAAACTTCAGCTGCAAAGAGATGGCAGGATTTATGAAGCCATCCATTTCGGAAACAATGTCCTGCTACCCGACACCGTAAAACTGGCATATCGCCCTGTCATCAATACATTCAATAACAGAACCACCCTCCAACTGAACATCGAAACCGTGGACTGGTAAACAACAGGGGAGACAACCGCAGACATCTCCCCTGTTTCGATGAAAAACGGCAATGTTTCTCACTTCTGATAAGCGGCACTGACTGCATCCATCACTGATGCGCGGAAACCACTGGCTTCTAATGCCTGGACTCCTCGAATCGTGATACCGCCAGGCGAACAAACATCGTCCTTCAGTTTACCTGGATGCTGGTTCGTATCCCTCACCATCTTGCCAGATCCCAGTACTGTCTGGCTCGCCAGTTTATAGGCAGTGGCACGAGGCATACCATGCAGAACCGCACCATCTGCCAATGCCTCAATCATCATATAAACCCAGGCAGGGGCACAGCCAGACAGTGCCGCTCCCACGGCCATCAGATGGCTGGGCAGTTCCTCAACCTCTCCCAAAGCACTGAAAAGCCCTCGGGTGAAAGCCAGTTCATCAGGCGTCAGATCATTGGTGGCATCAATCAGAGCCATCCCCTCACCCACCATCGCTGGCGTATTCGGCATAATGGCGCAGACACGGGTCGACCCATCAACCAGTTCATGGTAACGGCCATAAGACCAGCCAGCAGCAATCGACAGTAACGCCTTGCCCTTCAATGCTTCACGGCATTCTGCCAATACCCCTTCCACATGCACGGGCTTCACCGCAATCAAGACGACCTCACTGCTGTTGATGACATCTATTGCTGAAGCAGCCATTGCCATTCCGCATCTGGCATTCAAGTCCACCATCTTGGCAATATCCAAATCGAACGCCACAGTTTCTTCACCTTTCAGGAAACCAGAATCGACAGCTCCCAGCAGGATGGCAGATGCCATATTTCCCATACCGATAAAACCCAGTTTTTTCATCTCAACAATCCTTTCCTGCCATCCATCAGCTGAAGACGGCCTTCCATTTTTCCCGCTGACTGTATCTGTCAACAACCATCGCAATTATTTTACAGAAACCTCACAGCGGATGCATAAAACCACAAAAATCATGTATTCTGTACTGATACAGATTTTCTGGGCTTTTCGGGTAAATAAAGAAAATGAAACTGTTCGATATCATCGGTCCTGTCATGATTGGACCATCCAGTTCCCATACCGCCGGTGCTGTAAAAATCGGACTGGTTGCCCGGAAACTACTGTGCGAGCGTCCGGTCAAGGCGGATATCGGCCTGCACGGCTCTTTTGCAATGACCGGTGCCGGACATGGAACTGACCGTGCCATCGTTGCAGGTCTGCTTGGCATACAGCAGGATGACAGCCGCATCCCTCAAAGTCTGGAACTTGCCAAAGAAGCAGGATTGGAAATTGAAATCCATTCAATCTATATTCCTAATGCCCACCCCAATTCAACCCGCCTGAAACTGACAGGCAATCATGGCAGGCAACTGGAAATGACGGCATCCTCATTGGGTGGTGGCAGAATCCTGGTCTCATCCATAGACGGTATCACCGCCAACTTCTCCGGCAATGAGAACACCCTGATTGTCCACGCCAGCCACGACCGTCCAGGTGCTGTCGCCTTGGTCACTTCCCTGCTTGGTGAACACAACATCAACATCGCCAACATGCAGCTTTACCGACATTCGAAGGGAGGCAATGCGGTGATGATTCTGGAATGCGACAACAAAATCCCGCAAGACCTGATTAAACAGCTGTCTCAAGTCGAACGTTTTCCAAAAGTGACATACCTTAATCAAGAATAAATCTGATAATTCTATTCTGATACGGTAAAAATCAAAGATTTATAACAAGATAATATTTTTCAAATATTAAGTTTGAAACCTTCCCTGATATAAAAGGGATTGAAGCTTCTCAGGACTGAAAGGATATTATCCTGATGGCAAGGACCAAGCATAGCTGGTATTCAGGACGAGTACAGTATCGTTAAAATTGCATAGGTTTTCATATCACTGACTTTTATTAAAACTTAATCAGATGATATTCTTGAAAAGGATATTCATACGATGAAAATATTAATCGACCTGCCAGAAATCTAATATTCCATTAAAGAGAAACAGCATTTTATTATGCGGACTGTTACCCAGCGAATCCATCCATTCAAATGAACATCACCTCCCCCCATGACAAAATAAGCATCAAAACCTTCGCCAAGAGTTGGAAAGACACAGTCATCCTTGAAAAAAACGCCCCTGATCTATTGTTAGGCCCCGGCTTTTCCGTAAGATAATCATCCATGCTTATACCAATCACTGATTGGAAAATTCCATTTATTTTCACCTGAAAATGCAGTATTGTTGCAGTTAGTGGAGAAAATATGATTAATTCAACAGGAATGCTCCTTCAGCAATACGGGTCTTATACGAATCCAGCCGCTAAAATCGGCAGGATGGTCAAGAGCGGGCATCTGATACCGGTTATCAAAGGGTTATATGAAACAGACCGTTCTGTTCCTGGGCATTATCTGGCAGGAATCATTTATGGTCCGTCTTATCTTTCTTTTGAATTTGCCCTTGCCTGGCATGATTTCATTCCCGAAGCTGTTTATATCTTTACTTCTGCCACTTGCGGCAAGAAACGGAAAAAGCGGTATGAGACACCTTTTGGTGTGTTCACCTACCGGGATGTGCCGACCACCGCATTTCCTTATGGAACCAGGCTGTACTCAGAGGAAGGATACAGTTTTGTGGTGGCATCGCCAGAAAAAGCCATCTGCGATGTCATTTATACATGCTCTCCTTGTGCCAACAGGTCAGAACTCCGTCAGCTTCTATTTGAGGATCTTCGGATTGATGAAGCGGCGTTCCTGAATGCAGACTTGGATAAGATGATTTCGCTTGCAGAGCTGTATCGAACGGCCAACCACCGACTGCTGGTTTCTATGATTAGGGGAATGAAGAGATGAACAGCATTGTTGAGCAGATGCTTTCTCAGCATGAATCCAAGACTCTGACTGACAAGAAGAACAGCATCAAGGAAGTGGTGCAGGAAATCGTCCTATGTGGACTGTCACGGGCAGGTTTTTTTCAGTCAGCGGCGTTTTATGGTAGTACCGCCCTTCGTATTTTTCATGGACTTGACCGTTTCTCGGAAGATTTGGATTTTTCTCTGGTGAAACCAGATTCTGATTTCCGCTTAGATACCTATCTTTCCGCCGTGGAGAAAGAGCTTAGAGCATATGGATTCCACTTCAGGGTGGAAGAGAAAGTCAAGACGAAGGTTTCCGATGTGCAGTCTGCCTTTATGAAGGGGAATACCCGTGAACATCACTTGCTGTGCTATGCAGATGAACGGCTTGCACAGACTGTCGCTGGTTCAGAACTGATTAAGGTCAAGTTTGAGATTGATACCATGCCACCCCCTTATGCTACATTTGAACGGCAGTTCAGACTCCAGCCCATTCCTTATGAGATTAATATGTATGATATGCCTTCTCTTTTTGCGGGAAAGCTCCATGCCGTTATATGCCGTGCATGGAAGGCCAGGATCAAAGGCAGGGACCTTTATGACTATGTGTTCTATCTCGCAGGAAAGGTTCCGGTCAACCTGAAACATCTGAGCGCACGGTTGGTGGAATCTGGATTTAAAGGTGCACGGGAGGATATGACGTTGGATGAGATAAAACAGATTCTCTTCAAACGTTTTGAAATGATTGATTATGCACAGGCAAAAAATGATGTGCTGCCTTTTATCCGTAATCCAGCAGCTCTGGATATATGGAGCAAAGCGTTTTTCCAGTCCATTACGAATAACCTGAATGGGACTTGACAGGAAGTCCTCAATCTGAATGCCATCAAGGAAACTATCCAGTTCTTTGAAAGAAGCATACAGCACTGATAAAATCAGATGCGTTGTGGTGTTCTTTTTTATTGCCTGATGCATTTGTTCAAAGTACATTGCAACAACCTCAAAAGGGTCTCAGATGACCCATAAATCAGTATTTTCCAACATGCTGTACCTATTTGAACAAGGAATAAATCATGGCATTCCAAGCTGTCAAAGATCTTCTGATTCAGAATAAGACCGATAACCTGCCGCTTTGGGAAACCATTTTGAATGATGACCTGAAAGCGCAGAACCTGACTCGTGATGAGTCCATGAAACAGATGCAGTATTTCTGGGATGCCATGAAGCATTCTGCAGACAGCTACAACCCCGAAGACCGCTCTAACAGCGGGCTTGTTGGTGGAGATGGTGAAAAGATGCGGATTGCCCAGGAACAGAACCTGCTCTATGGTGACAGCTTCATGAATGAAATCATCACCACGGCACTGAAAGTCAGTGAATGCAATGCCTGCATGAAACGGATTGTCGCCACACCGACAGCTGGTTCCTGTGGGGTTATGCCGGCAGTGCTCCTGCCATTGGTAAAAGCTAGGCGGATTCCTGATGATCTGGTTGTGCAGGCACTGTATGTCGCCGCTGGATTTGGGCAGATTGTCGCTGTCAGGTCATCCATTGCAGGCTCTGAAGGCGGTTGTCAGGCAGAAGTCGGCACAGCTTCTGCCATGGCGGCAACCGCCCTCACCTGGTTAGGTAAAGGAACTGCAGAAATGTGCGCCCATGCCTGTGCGATGGCGATTTCCAATTTGATGGGATTGGTCTGTGACCCTATCGCGGGGCTGGTTGAGATTCCATGTGTCCAACGCAATGTCATTGGTGCAATGAATGCCGTTTCCTGCGCCAATATGGCACTTGCAGGCATCCATCACCGGATTCCGACCGATGAAGTCATTGATGCGATGCGTTCAGTCGGTGACCTGATGTCTCCTGACCTGAAAGAAACCGCACGGGGCGGATTGGCATCAACACCGACTGCCAAGATCATTCTCAAGGAAATCAACCAGAAGAACCAGTTCGATTGACAGTAAGCATTCCAGTCAGACAGGCACTTGCAGGTCGAGCCATCTGTTATACTTGCCTGAATTGAACCTTCAACCAGAACAATCAGGGCTTAGAACCATGAACAGCAAATTCCCGACAGACTCAGCGATGTACAGTTTCCTGCCGCCATCTATCCTGGGGCATCTGACATTCCAGCCAAAGCCTGCAACCGGTGAGCCGTTGCCCCCCGGTCTTCATAAACTGAATGCTTCATGCGGAGAACCCAATGAACGGGATACCCTGCTGTTTGTCCCAGAAGGACTGGATGCTTCAAAACCAGTCAAACTACTGGTCATGTTCCATGGTGCCGGTGGCAGCGCCCAGAAAGTGCTGCCTGATTTCCAGCTTCATGCAGAAAAACACAAATTTCTGCTGATGTTGCCCCAATCCACTTATCCAACCTGGGACCTGACGGTTGGAGGCAATGGTCCTGATCTTCAGAAATTGGATCAGGCGCTGGCAGATTTCAATACGCATTTTACGATTGATCCCCGCCATTTTGGATTCTGCGGTTTTTCTGACGGTGCCAGCTATTCCCTTTCCATCGGGCTATCCAATGGACATATCCTATCGCATATTATTGCGTTGTCTGGTGGGTTCATGAACCTGTATGTGCCACGTGGCAAGCCAAAGGTGTTCATCGCACACAGCCCTGAAGATGAACAGCTGCCGATGAACACCAGTGGCCTTTTCCATTACAAAGAGCTCAAGCAGAATGGTTATGATGTCATTTTCCATGAATTCCATGGACGTCATCTGATTCATCAACCGGTTGTTGAGGCGGCACTGGACTTTTTCCTCAAAGACACGCTATGACAGGAACATGGCAGGCAACAGTTTCCCCTGCCATGTTTTTACACAGTGGTTTCAGAAACCGGCATAGCTCCTAGTGAATATCATGTCTTTCGACCAACTTTCTGCATTCCTGCAATCGCTTGCTGAGCCCCATCTTCTGTTTGATATGGAATACCGGATTATCAGTGTCAATCCTGCCTTCCGGAAATATTGCAACCCGCAGAGTTCTGTCGTTGGAAAAACCTGTTATGAAGTCTCCCATGGATATGGCCTGCCCTGTGACCGTTCCGGCGAATCATGCCCACTGAAAAAAAGTCTGGAATCTGGCAAAACAGAACATGTGCTTCATATGCACAATACGCCTGAAGGCGAAGAATACGTCAGCATCACGCTGACCCCTATCAAAAACACCCAATCAGAAATCATTGGTTTTGTGGAGAAAATCAATCCACTTAAAACTGTCAGGCGTATCCCTTCTGATCAACTGAAAGGCATTTCTGTTCCATTCCAGGAAATGATGCATCTGCTTGATAAAGCGGCATCTTCTGATATCACAGTCTTGATTGAAGGAGAAACCGGCACAGGTAAAAATGCCTGTGCCCAGTATCTGCACCAATCCGGAAAACGATGTGCCGCACCATGCATCATCATTGATTGTCCCAGTCTGACAGACAGCCGGTTTGAAGAGTCGTTCTTTGGTCAGAAATCCCTTGACAGGACACATAGGAATTCAAAGACCAAAGAAGCCAAGGGCATCCTTGAGACTGCCGATGGCGGAACATTGTTCTTGAATAATGTTTCAGGCTTATCGCCTTATCTCCAGGCAAGGATGACCAATCTGTTGGAAACGTATATCTACAATCATGCGGAAACCAGCAACGTCCAGAAGACCGATATCAGGATCATTGCCTCCAGTTCATGCTCCTTGCAGAAACGTGTAGAACAAGGACTTTTCCGAGAAGATCTGTATCATCATCTGAACCGTTTTCCCATTATCCTGCCCGCATTGCGTGACAGACCGGAAGACATCCCTTTCCTCAGCCAGGTTTTCCTGAAACAGTTTTCAGACGATCATTCCATCACCTTGTCTGATGAAGCCAGCTACGCTTTGCAGACTTATGCTTATCCCGGCAATATCCGGGAACTGAAAGCCATCGTTGAACGGGCCCGCCTGCTCTGTGATTCTCAAACCATCCAGCCAGAACATCTGCGGCTTCCTGAAAACACGGTAATCCCTGTAACGCAGGAAACCATTCCCCATCCTCCAGACAGAATGTCTCAACTGCTTGTCCACTTCAAAGGCAACCGAAAGAATCTGGCAAAACATCTTGGCATCAGCGAACGCACCCTTTACAGGAAACTGGCCCGATTGAAAGAAAATCCATCGGTCTGACAGTCATTCACAGCATGAATGCTTGATTTAAACAAGCTATCTTGTAAAATATAAGGGCTATACATAAAGCTTGTGCCGTTTTGGGGTTTTCTTCAAAACTGTGCAAACGGAAGGTAGTACTTTATGCTGTAAAGCGAAGCTTTCTTCCCATAAGGCTTCTCCAAGGAAGCCTGTGGGAAAAAACTGTAGTTGTACAACGACAAGGAAATTAAGAAATGACTAAACCATTAGAAGGTATCAATGTTCTTGATATGACCCACGTTCAGGCAGGTCCTGCCTGTACCCAGATGATGGGTTTCCTGGGCGCAAACGTCATCAAGATTGAACGCCGTGGCTCCGGTGATATGACCCGTGGCTGGCTGCAGGACAAACCAGGTGTTGACTCCCTGTACTTCACCATGTTCAATGGTAACAAACGTTCCATCGAACTGGATATGAAATCTCCACAGGGTAAAGATGTTCTGACCAAACTGGTCAAACAGTCTGACGTTCTGGTTGAAAACTTCGGCCCTGGTGTTCTGGACCGTCTGGGTTTCTCCTGGGAAAAAATCCAGGAACTGAACCCACGTATGATTGTTGCTTCCGTCAAGGGCTATGCAGAAGGTCATGCCAACGAACACCTGAAAGTTTATGAAAACGTTGCACAGTGTTCTGGCGGTGCAGCTGCTACCACCGGTTTCTGGGATGGTCCTCCAACCGTTTCCGGTGCTGCTCTGGGTGACACCAACTCCGGTATGCACCTGCTGATCGGTATTCTGGCTGCCCTGCGTATGCGTGAAATCACTGGCAAAGGTCAGAAAGTCGCTTGCGCAATGCAGGACTGCGTTCTGAATCTGGTCCGTATCAAACTGCGTGACCAGCAGCGTCTGGAACGTACCGGTATTCTGGCTGAATACCCACAGGCACAGCCTAACTTTGCCTTCGACAAAGACGGCAACCCAATGTCTTTCGACAACATCGACTCTGTTCCACGTGGCGGTAACGCAGGTGGCGGCGGTCAGCCAGGCTGGATGCTGAAATGTAAACCAGCACACTCCGGTGACAATGACTGCTACGTTTACTTCACCATCGCTGCAAATATGTGGCCACAGATCTGCGATATGATCGACAAACCAGAATGGAAAGACGACCCAGCTTACAACACCTTTGAAGGCCGTGTTGACAAACTGATGGACATCTTCGCATTCATCGAAACCAAGTTTGTTGACAAGGATAAATTCGAAGTCACCAACTGGGCTGCTGAATATGGCATTCCATGCGGTCCTGTCATGTCCATGAAAGACCTGGCTGTCGATCCATCCCTGCGTAAAGTTGGTACCGTTGTTGAAGTCACCGACGAAGTCCGCGGTAATTACCTGACCGTTGGCGCACCATTCAAGTTCTCCGCTTTCAAACCAGAAATCACCCGTGCTCCATTGCTCGGTGAACACTCTGTTGAAATTCTGAAAGAACTGGGTTACAGCGACGCTGATGTTCAGTCCATGAAAGACAACGCTGTTATCTAATAGCAGCTTCCTTTCTGTTGAGACGGCACTCTTCGGAGTGCCGTTTTTCATGTCTTTCTTCTTTCCTTCTCTATATCCGTTAAAGACAAAGAAATCTTTCAGCAGCAATACTTGCCTTCCAGAATCATTCAGGTGTTTTTGCTGTGTAATCTGGGATTTCTAAAACAGCCCTTTCATCATTCATTAGATGTCAATGATTTCCGATATATGACATTTATGACAGTTTATGTCAGTTTTTGACATAAACTGTCAGTATTAATAAAGAAAAATTTATCTAATTGACTTTAAATAAATCAAATAATATTTTGTTTTAACAGATAATTTATTTTTATTAAAAAAATAGTTGTGTCCTAGGAAAATACGTTATCATTTACACAATCCTTAACTCCCTCGAAGAGCCCATCATGTCTAAAGCTGTTGAAAATGCCTGTGGATGCGAAGAACAGCCATCCAACATCACCCTTCTTGTTGACAATAAAGCCGGTGAAGGTCTGTCCTGTGTGCATGGCTTCGCCGCTTGGATCAAGATCCGAGACCGCCGTATCCTGTTTGACACTGGTCAGAAAGGGGTCATCCTGAACAATGCGAAAGTGCTGGGTATTGATCTGGCTGAAGCAGAAGCCTTGGTCATGAGCCATGGTCATGATGACCATACTGACAACCTGGCAGATTTTTATGCCATCAATCCATCAACACCGATGTACTGCGGCGCAAATATCGAGTTGGACCGTTTCTGTTGCCGCCCCGGGGAAGATGCCAAGAATTGGTCTCCTCCACCCAGTGCGAAGCGCGTCCTCAGTAACCTGTCTTTTCTGGGGTTGCGGCATGTCTTGGACAAGCCGTTATATCTGCTGCCAGGAGTCGGTGTCACGGGACCAGTTCCCCGTCTGACAGACTTTGAGGATGTTGGAGATGCCCTTTTCCTGGATGCTGAAGCTACCCGGCCTGATCCTGTTTCCGATGATATGTCGATGTGGTTTGAGACCAGCAAGGGACTGGTCATTCTGCTTGGCTGCTGCCATTCCGGTATCGTCAATACTGTCAACTATATCCGGCAGGTTTCCGGCATCGAGAAAATCAGCGGTATTGTCGGTGGTATGCACTTGATTCGGGCATCAGCATATCGGATGAACAAAACGCTTGAAGCGATGAAAAGCTGGCATATGGATTGGATGATTCCATGTCACTGTACCGGTGACAAGGCTATGCAGCAGATGCAGGCTTATCTGGGTAGCGACATTGTCACTTTCGGACATACCGGTATCGTCATTGATCTCGGTGAAATGCCACGGAATACAACAGGTGCTTATTATGAACTGTGCCATGGCGGCTGTGGATGCGGTGGCGGTTGTGGATGCGCCTGATGATGTTTTTCTTTAACTTTTCTATTGGGTGATACTCAATTTCCTGCTCCTTGTCGTTGTATCCATCCCAACAAAAAGCCGACCATCAGGTCGGCTTTTTGTTGTTGGCTGTAACAGCAGATTACTCTTCAACCGTATAGCTGTCGTTATCACGGTCTTGGAGGAATGTCTGGAAAAAGCCTTCTTCACGGCCTTTTTCAAATTCTTCCGTTGCCCATTTACGGCAGGCACTGCAACAATGGCGTGGCAGATGGACTGCCTTGATACGGCTGCGGCGACCGGTATCCGCCTTGGACTCGATGACAACCGCCCCACTGCATTCCTTACAGGTCCTGACAGTTTCTGTCTGGGTTTCACGGATGTAGTCGGTATCATAGAAAATACTGCGGTTACGGGTATGGAATGGCTTGTCAGGATAAGCCCGACGGCGCAGGACTTCCTTGTTCTTCCAGGCTTCCAGCGTATAGTCTTTCAGCTGTTTCAGATAGCTGGTGATATGCTGGGACTGTATCTGGTCACGCGCACTGTAATCCGGTTCCTTGATATGGCTGTAATCCAAACCTGCCATCGCCAGGATGATGCCGGTATTGATGTAAGGCAATGCACTCTCAATTGAATACCCGCCTTCCAGAACCGCCAGATGCGGTTGCAGGCGGTCATTCAGCACCGCATAACCATGGGCAGTGAATTTCATGTTGGTGATCGGATCGGAATAATGGTTATCCTGCCCTGCTGAGTTCACAATCAAATCCGGCTTGAAGTCATCCAGCAATGGCATGACGATATTATCCAGCACATACAGGAACCCTTCCTCGCAGGTTTCAGGCGGCATCGGCAGATTGACGATGGAACCATAGGCATTCGGACCACCTGCTTCATCCGGGAAACCGGAGCCTGGATAGAGCGTTCTGCCATCCTGATGCATTGAGATGAACAGAGTATCTGGGTCATGCCAGAAAATATCCTGGGAACCATCACCATGATGGCAGTCGGTATCGACCACAGCGATTTTCTTTACCCCATATTTCTGGCGGATATATTCAATCATGATGGCTTCCATATTCAGCGTACAGAAACCACGACTGCCATGGACAACCCGGAATGAATGGTGTCCACAAGGACGCACCAGGGCGAAAGCATTGTCCACCTCACCGGTCATCACTTTGTCTGCGGCAGTCAGTGTGCCACCAACGGAAATCAGATGGGAGGTATGGACAATCTCATCAATGCCTGGCACGCAGAAATGAACACGATTGATGTCGGCCGGCGTCGCCAGGTCAGGCTTGTATTCTTTGACGTTGTCGAAATCGAGAAGACCTTCTTCGACCACCTGGTCCTGTGTATAAAGAAGGCGTTCTTCACGTTCTGGATGGGTCGGCGTAATCGCATAGTCATATGCCGGGAAAAAAACCAGTCCTGTTTTCTTTTTCACGGAAGGCTCCTTTCTTTATTTCGATTCATCTTTGATCAGACCCGGTTTAACCTGGAGTCTGACACGCATGTTCTTACCGGTGGTCGAATAGCCACGGACTACGTTGAAGACCTGTCTGTCTGCGACCTCAACCTCGATATCCTGGTCTTTTGCCCCTGCCTGTTTCGCCCGGGCAATCAGCTTCTCAGTACCCAGTGCAATCGCATCATCCACGGTAAAGCGCCTTGAAATTTCCTGCTGGATACCTTCTTCAGCAATACTCAGGACCTGTGCTTCTGTATCGGCAACCAGATTCAATTCAACCGTCGTACGGGCTGTTGCCGCACCACTGGCATTGATGACATCAGAATCGTCCGGAACAACAGCTGGAATACCCAGCATCTTGCCGATACGTTCTGCCATATACGGTGCCGGGCCACCGACAACCAGTACTTCCTTCGGTCCAATCTTTCTGCCTTCCAACAGTTCATGGATGGTATAGACAGGCTTGCTGTTGATTTCTTCCAGCATCGCATTGACCTTATCGACAATCAGCCGGCATGCCAGGTCAACCACCTGGTCTGCCACAGCTTCGGGTGTTGTATTGCCATCAGCCGCCAGCTGCTTCATCGCTTCCATGGCCTTTGCCTTGTCACCGATATCAGCAATGCCCAGGACAATCAGCGCATCTGTTGTTGTTGGTACTGGACCACCAAACGCCATGGCCGCTCCTTTGCGTCTAGGTCCCAACAACAGGGTGCCATTCTCAAAACGGACATGACTGTCACCGCCCACCCCAATGGAATGGGTCAGCAGCCCACGGACAGATGTCTTGTGGCCTTCAATCGTGATGCCCTGCGGTTCCAGCAGGGGAACGCCATCAGCGAACAATGCGATATCGGTTGTGGTACCCCCAATATCCACTGAAACAGAATCTTTTTCGGTTGTCACATGTGGTAAGACACCCATGATGGTTGCGGCAGGACCGGACAAGATGGTCTGGACAGGCGTTTCACGGGAGGAATCCACATCAATGGTGCCGCCGTCCGCTTTCAGGATATACAACGGTACGTTGACACCGATCTTATCCATATAAATCCGAAGCTGGTCTGCCAGTTTCTGCTGGAGCGTCCAGACCGCTTCATTCAGGTAAGTGGTTGAAATACGACGTGGAAAATTCAATGCACCGGAAAGCTGATGACTCTGGGAAGCATGTTCTGCCAGATCACGCATGACCTCATTGACTTCTTTTTCATGTGCTGGATTACGGGTAGAAAACTTGCCGATAATGGCAAAATGCCGGATGCCGTCTTTCCTGAACTTTTCTTTCAGGCCGTTCAGTTCACTGTTGTTCGGTGCCTCAGCCTCGATACCACGGTGGCTCATGTAACCGGTCACATAATTCGCCAGGTCTGTCAGAGGCAGGTCTTTCGGGGAAACCCCAGGACCGTTCATGACAATCAGACCGACATTGTCGAGCTGGTTCTGAACCACTGCATTGGTCGTCAGTGTTGTTGACAGGACGATACGCTGCAGGTTCTTAAGGTCTTCGGGTTTTGCGACAGCTTCAGTCGCCATCAGGACAGACTTGAGAATGTTTTCCTTATCAGTCAGCACTTTGGATTTACGGACAATCGTTCGACCTTCCATCAAGACCGAATCGGTATGCGTACCCCCAACATCAATGCCAAGGATCATAAGCATCTCCTTAAATGTGGTGCTATGGAGGATTTCATCAATGAGAATCTAACCATATCGTTTTTGAATGTGTTAAATCGGGTGGAAGCCATGGAAAACGTCCCAGGAAGTTACTGCTGCCTGCCCTCTTCCCAGACCATCTGGCTTATTGGCAACATCTTTACATTGTATCATCCATCAAGAAAACATCGTTCAGTTTTCATGGATATTTCCAGAGAAATCACGGCTGTCGCCCAGCTCTGCAGCTGACTGGAAACAGCAATGGCATTGCCATATCTGGCAATGCCACCGTTTGAAAACAGCCCCGACACAACCAGGTATTGCTCATTCCCTGCGTTCCAATACTGCCGCAAAGAAACCATCTGTCTGATGCTTATGCGGCATCAGTTTCAGATAATCGCCCATTTCAAGGCCAACCTTTGCTTCTGTCAACACCTGATGCATCGGTACCAAGGCATAATGGGGATTGCCGGCAAGAAAATCTGCAACAACCTTTTCATTCTCATCTTCCAGCAAGCTGCATGTCGCATAAACCAGGCGTCCGCCCGGTTTCACCAGACGGGCAGCCGATGCCAGGATTTCCCGCTGCTTGCCATTCATCTCCGCAACAGCATCTTCTGTCTGGCGCCATTTCAAATCTGGATTGCGCCTGAGCGTCCCCAATCCACTGCACGGGGAATCCACCAATACCCTATCCGCCTTCCGGGCAAGACGTTTGATCCGCGCATCATGTTCATGGGCAATCTTGACCGGATGGACATTGGACAATCCACTGCGGGCAAGACGTGGTTTCATGTTGGACAGCCGTTTTTCAGAGACTTCAAATGCGTAGAGCCGGCCGGTATTGCGCATTGCCGCACCCAGTGCCAATGTCTTGCCTCCTGCACCGGCACAGAAATCAACCACCAGTTCACCACGGCGCGCACCGACAATCTGCGCAAGCAGCTGACTGCCTTCATCCTGCACCTCGACACCGCCATTCTTGAACAATGGCATATTCTGGAGAGCAATCTTTTTCGTAAGCCGTATCCCAGATGACGCATAGGGTGTCATTTCATAGTCCACCGGTACTTCCCTCAAGACCCTGGCCACATCTTCACGGCGGTTTTTCAACGTATTGACACGAAGATCCAAAGGCGCTGGTGTATTCAGGACATCTGCCATCTGGAGCGTCTCTTCTTCACCATACTGCTGGACAAGGCGGCTGTACAGCCAATCCGGCAGATTCGTCCTGAGCCTTGCTGGCAACTGTTCACGGTCAATGGTCTGGATATGTTCCAGCCATGCCTGCTCACCATCTGTCAGTCCGGACAAAGCATCTACGCCATAGATATCCGACAGTGCCAGCAATGCCAGGCGCCGGATTTGGGCTCCCTGTCCCGATTCTGCAAGGTTGCTGTAAACCAACCGGTTCCGCAAGACCCGATAGACCGATTCAGCCACTGCACCCCGTTCACGCATCCCCAGTTTGGCGTGTCCCCGGAAATAACGGGAAATCAGGACATCCGCAGGTCCTTTGAACTGAAGAACCTCTTTCAGCACCTGCTCTGTATGCCTGAGCACCAACGGTGGCAGTTTCATAGACCGCCTCCTGTCAGGACAAAGCCCAACTGCTTCACCACCTCTGATGCCAGTACTGCCCTGCCCTTATCATCCATCGTCACTAAACCATCAACCGCCCATTTGACAACACGTGGATAAATCCGGTGTTCCTGTTCCAGGACACGGTCAGCCAAAGAATCTTCATCATCATCTGGCAATACCGGCACCACTGCCTGGGCAATAATCGGCCCGCCATCCAGTTCCGGTGTCACAAAATGCACCGTTGCACCATGCACCCTGACACCCGCATCAATCGCCTGCTGATGGGTATGCAGTCCCCTGAAATTCGGCAGCAGGGATGGATGGATATTCAGCAGACGCCCCATATAATGCTCGACAAAACCGGCTGTCAGGATACGCATGAAACCAGCCAGGACAACCACATCCGGCTGATAACCATCAATGGCTGCCATCAAAGCCGCATCATAAGATTCCCTGTCTGGATACCCCTTATGGGAAACAACTGCAGTTGGAATGCCCTGCCCCCCGGCAAACCGCAATCCGGCAGCATCTGCCCGATTGCTGATGACTGCACTGATCCGTGCATTCCATTTTTCTTCTTTGCATTTCTGGACAATGGTCTGCATATTGCTGCCACGTCCTGAAATGAGAATCACAATATTTTTCATGGTTTGTTTACTGTCAAAAAATCAATCCATTGCCTGGATAACGCCAGACCTGCCTGGAAACATTCCCTATCCGCCTGCTATGTCCTACTTACACCAGCATCCACCGCTGACCCGCTCGATGCCCGCCAGATCATACCAGCTTTGCACCGCCGTAAAACCCCGCTGTACCAGCATCTCCCGGACAGCTTCTGCCTGATTATAACCGTGCTCCATCAACAGCCAACCATCTGTTTTCAGGAAAAGAGGAGCACCCTCAACAAGAACTGTCAACGCCGCCAAGCCATCAGCATCATCCGTCAAAGCGTGCTTTGGTTCAAAACGCAGATCCCCCTGTTCAAGATGCCGGTCTTCACGGTGGATGTAAGGTGGATTGGAAACAATAACATTAAAAGATGCGCCTGCATAAAACGCTTCGAACCAGTTTCCCTGGCAGAAACGGATCCGTTCACCATCCCCAAGAATCCGGTGGGCATTTTTTCTGGCAACCGATAAGGCGCCTTCAGACACATCCGTAGCCGTCACCACAGCATCCGGGCGTTCATAGGCAACAGAAACAGCAATCGCGCCAGACCCCGTTCCCATATCAACCAATGACCCCCCTTGAGGCAAGACAGCCGACGCCTGTTCAATCAACAGCTCAGTTTCCGGACGGGGAATCAGAACATCAGGAGATACCTGGAACGGCAACCCAAAAAACTCCCGTATACCTGTGATATAGGCAACCGGCTCACCGGCCTCACGCCGTGCCAGCAACTCCGCCAATTTCTGCGCTTCTTCTGTTGTCAGGACATGGTCTGAACGGGTAATCTGCTGGACACGGGACAGACCCGTTGCCTGTTCCAGCAAAATCCGAAGTTCCAGCGTATCAAAACAGGCAGCTTTGAACAGTGCCTCAACAGTAACCCCCGTTCTGACAACATCCCTGAAATCCCTCAATCAGCCACCCCGCCGTGCCAGCCTGAACAAGGCAATGGCAAAAATCACAAACCAGACCAAAGCCCACTGCGGTGGGGTCAGCATCATAAATGGTGCCGGAACATCACTGCACAGGCTTTCAGCCCTGAACAAGACTGGTATGGCTTTCGCCAGCCAGAAACCGTTTACCGCCTCTTCCAATGCATCCCTGCCACATTGGATTGCCGGATGGGCAATGACCCAAAGCTGGTATCCCGTCAGATAAATCCCAACCAAAGCCATCAGGCTTCCAAGGATTGAAAACAGCCGTATTCTTCGGGAAAAAGCACCCAACAGGCAAAAGATGCCAATGAGGATGAATGCATACCGTTGAAGGACACAGAGCGGACATGGCAGTTCCATCCTGAAGACCTGCAGATACCATGCAATCAGAATGAATCCCGTGCAAAGGATACTGATTACAAAAAGCTGATTCCGTGGTTTCATCACCATGCTCATCAAAGACTGCCAGGAACAGGATGCCTGCCTGTCAGATTGTCTCGCCCATCTCAGCCAGCAGTTCCGCCTGTCTTTCTGCTGCCAGTGCATTAAGCAGTTCGTCCAAATCACCATCCATAATGAATTCCAGCTTGTAAAGCGTCAGATTGATGCGGTGGTCTGTAACGCGTCCCTGCGGAAAGTTATAAGTCCGGATACGTTCACTGCGGTCACCGGAACCGATCAGGCTTTTCCTTTCAGCTGCTTCCTTCGCATGCTGCTCCTGCATCTGCCGATCCTTGATACGGGCTGCCAGCACCTGCAACGCCTGCGCCTTGTTCTTATGCTGACTCCGGTCATCCTGACATTCCACGACAATCCCTGTCGGCAGATGGGTGATCCGAACTGCAGAATCGGTCTTGTTGATATGCTGCCCTCCTGCTCCGGAAGCCCGGAAGGTATCAATACGGATATCTGCCGGATTGATCTGGACATCACTGATATCATCTGCCTCCGGCATCACAGCAACCGTACAGGCAGACGTATGCACCCTTCCCTGCGTCTCTGTCACCGGCACCCGCTGAACACGATGGCCGCCGGATTCAAACTTCAGCCGGGAATACACACTGTCCCCTGACAGACGGACAATGACTTCCTTATACCCGCCCAAATCAGACATTGAAGATGAAACGACTTCCACCTGCCAGCGGTTCTTTTCCGCATAACGGCTGTACATCCGGAGCAGATCCCCCGCAAATAAAGCCGATTCATCACCACCCGTCCCTGCACGGATTTCAAGAAACACGTTCTTGTCATCATTCGGGTCTTTCGGCAGCAGCAGAATCTGAAGCTCATTCTCAATCTCCTGCAACCGTATTTCACCGTCATTGATTTCCTGCTGGGCAAACGTCTTCATTTCAGGATCCGCCAACATCTCTGCCGCAGTCTCGATATCTGAAGAAACCTGCTGGTAAGCATTGAATAATGCAACGACAGGAGACAGTTCAGCATATTCCTTGTTCAGTTTCCTGAACTGTTCCTGCTTGGCAATGACTTCCGGCAAAGCCAGAAGCTCATTGATTTCTGTCAAACGGTTGGACAGGTTCTCCAACCGTGCCAGCATTGTCGGTTTCATCGTCATATGTCGCACAAAATCAAGAAATACGGTAAAACAGCATTATACGAAACCCTTCAATATGAGACCATTAAGGCATCAACATTTTCTGTAAGGTAACAGCCATGTCCATCGCACCGATTATCCTGTCCGGCATCTGCCTGATTCTCCTGATCATCTTAATCATTGTCCTGATGCGCCAGTCCAGGAACAGCCTGTCTGAGACTGAACTCCAAAAAGTACAGACGGAAATCATCCAGCAGATACAACAGCATATGCAGACCGAAGCAAGGGGAAACCGGGTTGAACTGGCAGGACAACTGACCAATCTCCAACAGGTCGTGAACACCCAGCTCTCAGCACAGGACCAACGGCTGAAAACCTTTGAAGAAACCTATTCGGCAAAAATCGAGCAGCTGCGCGAATCACTGACAAATTCGGCATCCCAATCCCGTCAGGAACAGCAGACAACTCTGGGACAGATGAACACTGCCATCAACGAATCGTTCCAGAACATCACCTCAGCCAACAACAACCGGCTGAATGATATCCGTCAGACCTTGGAAGACAAAATCCTCTCCCTTCAGACCGACAACGCAGAAAAACTGGGACTCTTTGCTACAAACCTTGAAAAATTGGTCGTTACCAATGATGAAAAACTGGAAACCATGCGGAAAGCACTTACAGAAACTTCTGCAACCGCCCGCAAGGAACAGGCCGACAGCATCAATGCCCTCAGGACATCTGTCCAGGAATCGCTCAACACCATGGCTGAAACCAACCGGAAAGGCATTACCGAAGTCCGTGGAACACTTGAAACAAAAATCACCCAGATGCAGCAGGACAATGCCACCAAACTTGATGAAATGCGGAAAACAGTTGATGAGAAACTGCATGACACATTGGAACAGCGTCTGGGAGAATCTTTCCGGTTGGTTTCCGAACGCCTTGAAAATGTCCATAAGAGCCTGGGCGAAATGACCCAGCTGGCGCAGGGCGTCGGTGACCTGAAACGGGTCCTGACAAATGTGAAAACCCGTGGCACCTGGGGTGAAGTACAGCTCGGCATGATTCTTGAACAGATGCTGACAACAGGACAGTATGCAAAGAATGTTGAAACCATCCCGGGTTCCGGCGCTTTCGTTGAATATGCAGTCAAACTGCCTGGCAAAGGTGAATTGGATGCACCCATCTGGCTGCCGATTGATGCGAAATTCCCGAAAGAACAGTATGAACGGCTTGTCCAGGCTTCTGAAGCAGGTGATGCAGCAGGTGTCACCGCTGCCGGTAAAGAACTGGAAGCCGCCTTGGATGCGCAAGCCAAGACCATTTCCGAAAAATACCTGTCTGCCCCTTATACCACCGATTTTGGTTTGATGTTCCTGCCCACTGAAGGGCTTTATGCTGAAGCGGTCAGACGCCCCGGACTGGCAGACAGCCTCCAACGCAAATACCGTATCAATATTGCAGGCCCTTCCACGTTGACAGCCCTCTTGAACAGTCTCCAGATGGGGTTCAAGACGCTTGCCATTGAAAAACGTTCCTCTGAAGTCTGGCAGATTCTCGGTGCCGTCAAAACCGAGTTTGGCAAATTCGGTGATGTTTTGGCAAACACGAAGAAAGCCCTCGAACGGGTCACGAAGAATATTGAAAAAGCTGAAGTGCGTACCCGTGCGATGGACCGC
This sequence comes from Oxalobacter sp., assembly GCA_051885335.1. Classification (GTDB taxonomy): domain Bacteria; phylum Pseudomonadota; class Gammaproteobacteria; order Burkholderiales; family Burkholderiaceae_D; genus Oxalobacter. The sequence goes on from JBJEXA010000166.1 coordinate 23,715, forward strand.
CGCCTCCGTTCTGTCGAAGAACTGCCTGCCAATCAGAGTGTTCCTCTGCTTGGATTGGATGCCGTTGACGTTGATATGGAAGAAACTGACTCAGACGAAGACGAAAGGGACTCTTAATCCCTTGGCCATTTTTCCGTTCAATCAGGGATTATCTGACTGGACAGGCAACCTCAGGCAGGGTAACCTATTTTATGAAGGCATTGGTTTTCCGTTTCGGTTCTTGACCGGAATACCGGCAAGGCTGAAACACAGCATGCCCCTTGTTGGTCTTTCTGTGCTGGCATATTGAATTGTCTGCACACAGTAGGATATTGATATGGAGGGAAAGTCTATGCGTACTATGAAAGCTGCTGTATTCGTCAAACCCGGGCAGATCATCCTCGATGAAAAGCCCATTCCCAAGGCTGGTCCCGGCCAAGCGGTCATTAAAGTCACCACAACCACCATCTGCGGGACCGATGTCCATATTCTCAAAGGAGAATATCCGGTAAAACCAGGACTGATTATTGGTCATGAGCCTGTTGGCGTCATCGCAGAACTGGGCGCAGGTGTCACCGGCTATCAGATCGGTCAGCGTGTCATTGTCGGTGCCATTACCCCCTGTGGGCAATGTTATGCCTGTTTGGACAACCACCCTTCCCAATGTGGTGGCGGACATGGTGCTCATGGCTGGAAACCAATTGGCGGCTGGAAATTCGGCAATACCATTGATGGCTGTCAGGCGGAATACCTGCTGGTTCCTGATGCCATGGCAAATATGGAACCTATTCCTGATGACCTGACCGATGAACAGGTTCTGATGTGCCCAGACATCATGAGTACCGGTTTTTCCGGTGCAGAAAGTGGCAAGGTCAAAATCGGTGATACCGTTGTAGTCTTTGCCCAAGGTCCTATTGGGCTCTGTGCAACCGCTGGCGCCAAGTTAAGGGGTGCAACCAAGATTATCACTGTTGATGGCATTCCAGAACGGTTGGCAATCTCAAAACGCATGGGGGCTGATGTCACCATCAATTTCCGTGAAAAGGATCCAATCGAAGAAATCATGAAAATCACCAACGGTCAGGGCGTTGATGTGGCAATCGAAGCCCTCGGCACCCAATCGACATTTGAAAGCTGTCTGAGGGTACTGAAGCCCGGTGGTGTCCTGTCCAGTCTCGGTGTCTATTCAGGTGGCGTGACCCTGCCAGGTGATGCCTTCGCTTCAGGTCTGGCAGACCAGGCTGTTGTCACAACGCTCTGCCCTGGCGGCAAAGAACGGATGCGCCGGCTGCTCAATGTCGTCCAAAGCGGCCGCGTTGACCTGAAACAGCTGGTCACCCACCGTTTCAAACTGGATCAGATTGAAGAGGCCTATGACCTGTTTGCCAATGCACGGGATGGTGTCCTGAAAATTGCCATCACAACATAATGCCCCCTTCAGGCAAAAACGGCTGGAAAAATCCAGCCGTTTTTGATGTTCTGTTCCAGAAAATTCAAACTGCATTTTTGGTTACCCATTCACGCATCGCATTGATGACAAGATTGACATGGGTACTGTCTTTATACCGTTCCCAGATGTCCTGCATCTGGCTGAAAACTGCTGTATTGATATAAGTGACATCCTGGGACCCATCAATGACCAAGGTGAATGATTGGTGTTTTCCAATCTGCATCAACAATTCGAAAAGTGCTGCAAATGTCTTGATACCGGTTGGAATGTATGTACCCAGGGTCTGAGAAGCAAGCTGCGCAAAGCCCCCGCATAACTGTGCCTCATTGCTGGTCAGAATCAGTTTGGTCTTGCCGATACGCCGTCTGCCTGTCACAACCGTCATCTGGGAATGAACATTGAATGCAGTCTCCCGTGTCCGCTCAGGCAGTGCCCTTTCCTTTTCCCTATGGAAGTACCGCATTTTTATCACCGTAAATTTTACCGTGGTAAATTTTCCCACGGTAAAAAAGCAAATGCGCGATGGTATTCAACCAGTCAAACCATCCCCTGCCGGGACGCCAGTCAACTATCAATCCGGCAGGAAGATTTCCTGAAGGTCATTCAGGAAACGCATGCCCAGCGATGTCGGGCAGATTGTGGCAGGGCTGACTTTCAACAGTTTTTGGGATTCTGCAAGCTGCAGGGGTTCACTGATGGTTGCAAGGGGAAGTCCTGTCCGTTCTTCAAACAGGCGGGTTGGAAAGCCGTTGATAAACCGCAGGGCATTCATCATGAACTCAAAACATCTGTCTTCAACAGAAACCTCAAAGGCTTCTTCAAAAGGCGTTTTACCCGCTCCGTCACCTTGCATATAGGTATCTGGATTCCGTACACACATCCGACGGATGATTTTGCCATCAGGCAGCGTGATTTTGGAATGTGCGGCGGCACCGACGCCCAGATAGTCCCCATACAGCCAGTAATTACTGTTGTGCTGACATTGGCAACCTGGTTTTGCCCAGGCTGAAACCTCATAATGCTGGAATCCCAAATCAGGCAAAGCCTGTTCCATCCATTGCTGCATCTCATCTAAAATTTCCTCATCAGGCAGGACTGGTGGATGACTGGCAAATGGCGTATTCGGTTCAATGGTCAGCTGATAAAGGGAAAGATGTGTGGGATTGCAGGAAACTGCGGTCTGGACATCCTGCTGGAACTGTTCCAATGTCTGTCCAGGCAAACCAACCATCAAATCAAGATTCACCTGGTCAAACCATTGACGGGCTGTCTGTGCAGCCACCAAGGCTTCTTCTCTGCCGTGTATTCTGCCAAGTGTCTGGAGATGGTCAGGATTGAAACTCTGGATGCCGATGGAAAGACGGTTGATACCCGTTTCCCGATATGCTTTGAATTTCTCAATTTCAAACGTGCCGGGATTGGCTTCCATCGAGATTTCTGCATCAGGCAAGACAGGTAGCAGAGAGCGGACCATCGACAGCAGTTTATCAATGCCTGCTGATGAAAACAGGCTGGGGGTGCCTCCTCCAATGAAGATGCTGGTAATCCGGCGTCCCCAGATCAACGGCAATGCCTGTTCAATATCACGTCGAAGTACAGCAATATAGGCATCCTCATCCAACCCGCCTATCAGACGGTTGGAATAGAAATCACAATAAGGGCATTTCCGGATGCACCAGGGAATATGGATATAAAGCGCAAGCGGTGGCAGGCTGTCAAAGATGGGGAGGATTTCTCCTGACTGGCTGAAATGGACAGGCTGCTCTTGCGTCATGCCAGTTTCTCCATCAATGCCTTTAATGCCTTACCCCGGTGTGAACAGGCATTTTTCTGTGCTGGCGGCAGTTCAGCCGCTGTCTTGCCAAATTCTGGAACCAAGAAATAAGGGTCATACCCGAAACCATTGGTTCCTCTTGGTTCATCAATGACAACGCCTGACCATCTGCCATCCGCAATGATGGGTTGCGGATCATCAGCTGAACGGACATAGACCAAGACGCAGTAGTAATTGGCAGAACGGTTTTCCACACCAGCCAGGTCTGCAATCAGTTTCTGGTTGTTCCGGTCGTCAGACTTGGGATTACCGGCATAACGTGCGGAAAGCACGCCGGGTTTACCGTCCAAAGCATCAACACAGATGCCAGAATCATCTGCCATCGCAGGCAGACCCGTCTGTCGGGAAACATGCCGGGCTTTCGCCAACGCATTCTCAATGAATGTTCCGAATGGTTCCTCTGCTTCAGTGACATTGAATTCAGACTGCGGATGGATTTCATAACCCATCGGTTCCAGCATCTGCCTGAATTCCCGGAGTTTGCCCTGATTGCCAGAAGCAAGAACGATTTTGCCAGCCATGCATCACCTATCAATCATCCGTTCAGACCCAGGACCTGTTTCTGCATATCAATCAAATCCGTGATGCCGCTTTTAGCCAGGTCAAGCAATTCAATCAGGTTCTTACTTGAGAAAGGATTGCCTTCTGCAGTCCCCTGGATTTCGACAAAATCCCCGTTTTCAGTCATCACCACATTCATATCGGTATCGCAAGTGCTGTCTTCCTGATAATCCAAGTCAAGTACAGGCGAGCCTTCACAGATCCCAACAGAAACCGCAGCAACAAAATGACGGAGTGGGATGGATCCAATGATGCCTTCCTCCACCATACGGGCGAACGCATCATAAGCGGCAATCATGACACCGCTGATGGAAGCGGTACGGGTTCCGCCATCTGCCTGAATGACATCACAGTCCAGCTTCAGGGTCCTTTCCCCGAAAGCATCAAGATCAAACGCTGCACGGATAGAACGGCCAATCAACCGCTGGATTTCCTGGGTTCTGCCACTTTGACGCCCCCGTGCAGCTTCACGATCCATCCTGGTATGGGTGGAACGCGGCAGCATGCCATATTCAGCAGTCAGCCAGCCACGCCCTCTGCCCCGCAGGAAGGATGGAACGGATTCTTCAATACTCGCTGTACAGATGACTTTGGTATCACCAAACACCGCCAAGACAGAACCTTCGGCATATTTCGTGTAATTCCTGATGAATTCAATCGACCGCATGGCGTTCAGGGGACGGCCATTTGCGCGGATGAGCTGTAAATCGGACATAATCCTTTCCCTTCAGAATCAAAATATGCTCAATGATACCATTTCCATTGACCTCTCTCTGACATTGCTGGAACTATCAAGGTTTTTTCAGAAGATTCAATGGCCGGAACAGTGACTGCATGGCAGCATTCCCGATAAATGAGAGGTTGTAAGGATGTTCTGAAACAGCAATCTGATAACCCATTCCCTCAAATCGGGGTTGGAACCGTTCTGCCATTTTGCCCCACAGCACCAAAGTCACAGGCTGTATCTGGCCAACCTGGCGGTCAGCCAAGGTTTCCAGGACGATATTCAGGAACGGCTGCCAATAACGTGTCTCTTTGGCGGCAGGAACATTTTTGCGGAAAACCAAAGCAGCGTTCAGAAGCAGGAAACCATTTTGAATCATATTTGCCTGAAGCTGCTGCCCTGTCTGGATGAATGTCCGGCCAGATTTCAAAACGGTTTTGACAAAACACTTCATCGCCTCTTTACCGGTATCATCTGGCTGAAGATATCTGTCTGCCACCAATAGCATTTTGATGAAGTTCCGCAGGGAAACCGCTCGATTGACGGGTTTCGACAATCCTTCATCTGACCACAGTTCCTGGACTGCGCCATCCATGAAACAATAGCCTGATGCACTGGCTTCCCTTGGATAAGGTCCTTCACCCATCAGGATATAACGGACATGATCAACCGGCAGGGAGAATGCAGCAAAAAGCCTGCCTTGTGTCGGCAAGAAATCCCCTTCTATCAAGGTATCCAGATAGTCAGGCGTATTTTCCAAGATGGCATTCAGTCCCTGTTTCAGGATGTTTTGCCAAGAGGGGTGTGCCCGTTGAAGTGCAGTTTCAATAAATGGCGGAAAACGGTTCATTTTTTCAATGCCTGTTGTTTAATCCTGTCGATAATAGAAGCACCAAATGCCTGTTGCCGCAGCAGATGCAGTTTGTCCCGGACCTGGGCTGCCTTTTCAAATTGCAGGTTCTTTGCAAATTCCTGCATCTGTTTTTCCAGTTTCTTGATTTCACGCCCCAATTCGCTTTCAGACATGATTCCGTAATCCATCCGTTCCTCTTCAGCCTGTACTGTCTTATGGCTTTCTTCCGGATGGAATACGCCATCAATCAGTTCGCGGATTTCTTTGGTGATCCCTTCTGGTGTAATGCCATGCTGTTTGTTGAAGGCCATCTGCTTGGCACGCCGCCGTTCAGTCTCATCAATCGCCCGTTTCATTGAATCGGTCATATTGTCTGCATACAGGATAGCGGCACCATTCAGGTTCCGCGCAGCACGGCCAATGGTCTGAATCAGGCTGCGTTCTGAACGCAGGAACCCTTCCTTGTCCGCATCCAGAATGGCAACCAGTGAGACTTCAGGAATATCCAACCCTTCCCGCAACAGGTTGATACCAACCAACACATCAAATTCTCCAAGCCTGAGATCCCGGATGATTTCAACACGTTCCACTGTATCAATATCGCTATGCAGATAGCGTACCCTGACTCCTTGTTCCGACAGGAATTCCGTCAATTGTTCCGCCATCCGCTTGGTCAATGTCGTGACCAGGATGCGCTCATTGTGTTGGACACGGTCATGAATCTCACCCAACAAGTCATCAACCTGGCTGTCTGCCCTTCTGACTTCAATGGCGGGATCAACCAGTCCTGTCGGGCGGACAACCTGCTCAACCACCTGTCCCGAATGCGCAAGCTCATAGCCCGCCGGCGTTGCAGAGACAAAAACCGTCTGCCGCATCTTTTTCTCAAATTCATCAAAACGCAATGGACGGTTGTCCAATGCCGATGGCAACCGGAAGCCGTAGTCAACCAGATTTGTCTTCCGGGAATGGTCACCGTTGTACATGCCATTGAGCTGCCCGATGGTGACATGGGATTCATCCAGGAACATGATGGCATCCGATGGGAGGTAATCCACTAATGTCGGTGGCGGTTCCCCGGGTTTCATGCCGGTCAGATGGCGGGAATAATTTTCAATCCCTTTAGTGAAACCAACCTCCTGCAGCATCTCGAGATCAAAACGGGTCCGCTGGTCAATGCGCTGTTCCTCAACATATTTGCCCTGTGCTCGGAACCATGCCTTGCGCTCTGCCAGTTCTTCCTTGATGGTCTCAATCGCATTGAGAACTGTTGCCCTTGGCGTTACATAATGGGAACCGGGATAAATGGTGAACCGGGGGATTTCCTGAAGAACTTTCCCGGATATGGGATCAAAGAAATGCAGGCTCTCAATCTCATCATCGAACATCCCGATACGGATGGCATAGTCGGCATTCTCAGCAGGGAAAACATCAATGATGTCTCCCCTTACCCGGAACGTGCCACGCGCAAAATCATAATCGTTCCGGGTGTACTGCATCTGGACAAGACGGCTGATGACATCTTTGTAAGGCATCCTGTCATGCGTACGCAGCGTCAGAATCATCTGGTGGTACTCATTTGGATTGCCAATCCCGTAAATTGCGGAAACCGTGGCGACAATCACCACATCCCGACGTTCCATCAATGACTTGGTACAGGACAGGCGCATCTGCTCAATATGTTCATTGACCGCGGAATCCTTTTCAATGAACAGGTCCCGCTGCGGAACATAGGCCTCCGGCTGATAGTAATCGTAGTAACTGACAAAATACTCAACGGCATTGTTTGGGAAAAAGTCCCTGAACTCACTGTAAAGCTGTGCAGCAAGTGTCTTATTCGGTGCAAAGACAATTGCCGGACGGCCTAACCGGGCAATGACATGCGCCATGGTATAGGTCTTGCCCGATCCCGTCACACCCAGCAAAGTCTGGAAAGACAGGCCATCATGAATACCTTCAACAAGTTTCTCAATCGCCCCTGGCTGATCACCGGACGGCTCGAACGGTTGGACAAGCTCAAATGGTGAATTTGGGAAAGTCACGACTTTTTTATCAGTTTTTTCAGGAGAAACCGTTGATAAATGAGCCATTGTGTTCCTATCCTTGATAATATGTTATTTGCAAGAGGAAATTCCCTGTTTTTAGATTTCAGGCCACACGTTGATGTGAATAGGAATCCGTGTGGACATATTTGTGTTGGATAATCAATAGTATCACGATGAACAATTCTATCTTACCTGCCATCCCGATGGCACCACGCGATCCGATCCTGGGCATCACTGAAGCATTCCGTGCTGATAAAAACCCCAAAAAGACCAATCTGGGGGTTGGTGTCTACTATGATGATGGTGGCAAGGTTCCCCTGCTGAAATGCGTTGTGGAAGCAGAAAAGCAGATGGCTGCTGCAGAAACGCCCCATACTTACCTGCCGATTGACGGTATCCCAATCTATGACGCTGCTGTCCAGAACCTGGTTTTCGGCGCAGACAATCCGGCTGTCAAGGAAAAACGGATTTCCACCGTCCAGGCAATCGGTGGTACTGGCGCATTGAAAATAGGCGCAGACTTCCTGAAACGCTTTTCGCCTGATTCAGAAGTCTGGATCAGTGATCCAAGCTGGCAGAACCATTTCGCATTGTTTGAATATGCCGGCTTCAAGATCAACACCTACCCTTATTATGACGAAGCAACCCACGGGGTCAATTTCAAGGGGATGATGGATACCCTGCGTTCCCTGAAAGCCGGTTCCATTGTCCTGCTGCATGCCTGCTGCCACAATCCGACCGGTGCTGACCTGACAGATGACCAGTGGACAGAAGTCATTGAAGTCGTCAAGAAAAACCGGCTGATTCCTTTCCTGGACATGGCTTACCAAGGATTCTCCAATGGCATTGCTGAAGATGGCAGGGTTGTCCGCCGCTTTGCAGAAACCTATTCA
>JBJEXA010000167.1:0-9325 GCA_051885335.1 Oxalobacter sp.
CCGCAACTCACCAGACAGATCAAGGATACTGTATGCCGCTACCTTCACACCAAGCGCATCCAGCTCTGAAAGTACCGCCTTTGCCAACCTGCCCGTCCCTGCCCCGAGCTCCAGAATCCGAGCATCCGTCTGCTCAAGTAACGGAACGATACTTCGGGCAAGTGTCCTGCTGAACAAGTCGCCCAATTCGGGAGCCGTCACAAAATCACCATTTTTGCCTAGTTTGGCGGCACCTCCACTGTAATAACCCAACACCGGCTCATACAACGCCCACTGCATATAATCGGAAAAAGAGACACAACCACCCGCTTTCTGGATACGGTCAACAATCAATTGACGCAAACAATCAGACACTTTCTGAGCATCACTGTCCGGCAGAGGCAAATCAGTCATCATTTCAACAGCTATTGTTGGCATATTGCACAAGAAAAACAGCTTTATAATACCGCAAACACCCGTTCTAACCACTAACAACACTCTCCATGAAACAGCAGGAACCGATATCTCTCCGGATTGACAAATGGCTATGGGCAACACGGTTCTTCAGGACCCGTTCACTGGCGCAGCATGCGGTAGAGCTGGGAAGGATCCAACTTGATGGGCAAAAAATCAAGCCTTCCCGCGAAGTGAAGCCGGGAGATCTGCTACGGATTGAACGAGAAGAAGAAACCTTTGAGGTTGAGGTCATAGGCATTTCCAGCGTCCGGGGACCAGCAGCTGTCGCCCAACAGCTTTATGCTGAGACAGAGGCCTCCCAAGAAAAACGGAAACAGATGGCAGAAAACAGGAAACTAGCATTGGAACCGGCAAAAACCATTGAGAAAGGCCGTCCGACAAAACGGGATGCACGGCGTATCCGCCAAATCAAGGCAGGCTGGTGACTGACAGCCGCTTTTTCAGCGTAGAATGCAGTCCTTTAAGACAATATATCAATAGGCTGACTTAAAAAAACTCCTCTCATGTACACACCATTGTTCCATCCGAAACTCAGGCATTGCCGTCGCTTTTTCCTCCGCAATTTTGAGGTACCCATCAAGATTGGGGTCTATGATTTCGAGAAAAAAGCCGCCCAGAAGATGTTCATCAATGTTGACCTGTTCATCCCGCTTTCCAGATCCACCCCGGTCAACGACAGGCTTGAGGAAATCATCGACTACTCTTTCATCCGTGACACACTGGCATCCCGCACAGCGCAGGGACATATCAACCTGCAGGAAACATTGATCGATGATGTAGCGAAACTGCTATTGAAACATCCCGATGTTATGGCGGTCAGGGTTTCTTCTGAAAAACCGAATGCCTATAAAGACTGTGACAGCATCGGTGTTGAAGTCTTTCGGTTCAAGGATGAAGACTGAAACCAGGAACAGTGCATGACAACCTACCGACAATTCCATAAAACAGGTTATGAGAACAATAAACTCTCAAAACGTCTGCTGCGCCTTGCTGGTAAAGCTGTGAAAGACTACAACATGATTGAGGAAGGCGACCGGCTCATGGTCTGCATGTCGGGCGGGAAGGACAGCTATGCCCTACTGGATATCCTGATGATCCTGCAATCCCGCGCCCCTATCCACTTCGACCTGATTGCCGTCAATCTCGATATGAATCTGCCAGGCTTTCCCAAAGATCTGATGCCGAATTACCTGAAGAAAAAAGGCGTGCCGTTCCATATTGAGACCCAGGATGCTTTCAGCATCATTGAACGGCTGATCCCGACAGGCAAGGCCATCTGTTCGCTCTGTTCCCGCCTACGCCGGGGAATCCTCTATAACCTGGCAGACACCCTGGGAGCTACCAAGATTGCGCTGGGACATCATCGTGATGACATCTTGGAAACGTTTTTCCTGAACCTGTTTTTCAGTGCAAAAATCAAGGGAATGCCCCCCAAACTCAAGACCGATGACGGACAGCATATTGTCATCCGTCCGATGGCATATATCAAGGAGGCTGACCTAGAACGTTTTGCAGACATCCATCAGTACCCTTTGGTGCCAAAAGGGCTGTGCGGTGCCCAAGAAAATCCGCAGCGGCAGCATATCAAACAGATGGTCAAGGACTGGGAAAAACAGTACAAAGGCAGGGTGGAAAACATTTTCTCAGCGCTGTCCACACTTGTGCCTTCCCATCTGATGGACCGCACGAAATACGATTTCATCAACCTGCATCAAGACGGCAAAACCGCTGCACCAGCTGTTGAGGACGAAGAACAGCCAATCACCTTCATGGTTTCTGACGGATCTTCTTCAGCAATGCCGTAGTTGACCTGTCATATTCAAATGCAATGGCCTTCACCTTGCCACCATAGGCGAGGACTTCTTTTCCTTCTGGGATGACCTGCATATCATAGTCACCGCCCTTGACATAAATATCCGGATGGCATTCACGGACAACTGCCTGGGCGGTATCTTCATCGAATGGCACTACGGCACTGACGGATTCCAACGCCGCTAAGACTGCCATACGGTCTTCACAGGCATTGATGGGACGGTCATCCCCTTTCCCCAGCCGTTTGACCGATGCATCCGTATTCACTGCCACAACAAGCGAAGCTCCCATTGCCCGAGCACGGGCAAGATAAGTGACATGACCCCGATGCAGGATATCAAACACTCCGTTTGTCAAAACAACCGGTCTAGGTAATGTCTTCAGTTTTTCCTGGATTGTTTTCCAATCGCAAACCTTGCTCTCAAACGGTGCCATCTTCATCCCCTGCAGCAGTAACAGCATGTAATATCCGAACGGGGCAACAGTCTTGTTGACATTGCCGCTACATCTCAATATTGTGGTTTATATCATAGGTCTGGAGGAAAATAGAAATGGAAACCATCAAAAACATCTGTGCAGCCTTGATTTTCGGTACCATCCTGGCTGGCAGCACTGCCGTTATGGCAGCACCGGTTTACAGTACAGCCATTCCGCCTTCTGCCACCCTGAAATATAAAGTCACAGCTTCATACAACGGGCTGAGCCTGTCTGGCAATTCAGTTATGCAATGGAAAACCAACCTTAAGGACTATTCCCTCAGGAACAGTTGTACCATCACTTTCTTCGGCAATGTCCTGAATGCTGCCAGTTCCGGTCAGGTCAACAGTCAAGGACTGAAACCGGCAAATTATGCCGAGACAAAACACCATAAGAAATTTTCAGCCACCATCAATCAGGCCAACGGTTCTTTCAAGCCTTCCGATGGTGATGACAGCATTCCTTTTTCCGGCCAGGTTCAGGATCATAGCAGTGTTGTCTGGCAGCTTTCTGCTATCGCCAATGGCAATAAAGAACACTTCGTTCCTGGTAACAGTTATACCTTGCAGGTCATTGGTCATCGGGGAGTCAGGAACTGGACATTCCGTGTCGCCCGCAATGAGACGCTCTCCACGCCGGCAGGCAACTTCCAGACAGCCGTCCTGGCTGGCAACAATGGCAAGAACCAGACCATGACCATCTGGCTGGCGAAAGACAATTACTATTATCCTGTCCAGCTTTATTTCAAGGATAACAGTTTTGAAACACGGCAGACTGTCAGTAGCATCCAGTAACGGAGCTTTTGAACAGGAAAGCTCCGGCTTCTTCGAAGCTTCTATAAAACCATAGAAACATCAGTCAAACCGCCAGTCATACAGCACATCGAATGCGGTAATGGTTCCTGTCTGACCGACCAGTGACATCCGCCTTGAAAGCTGGTACCGCAGTTTGATCAGGCTGATTGCACCTGTCAGCCCCTGTTCATAGGACAGGTACAGGTTGGAAGCAATACGGCGACTTAAAGCCAGCACAGTATCATCAACCTGTGAAGAGGAAGACACACCGATATCCATGCCCAAAGCACCAGCAAACTTGCCTGGCAGACTGCCTGTCTGCTTTGAACTGAGAATGGCAGCGGCAGCAGCTGCCATGGCAGAACGCTGTTGTGCTGAACCATTCTCGCCACCGCCGTACCCCAAAACCAGCCACGACAGTTTTTCAGAATCAGGGATCTCAGGTTTGGAATAAAGTTTGATTTTCGGCATCTGCGCCGTCCCCCGGACCTGGACACCGACTTCCTCCACATCATCCGATGATGAAAATTCTTTCACTGCCAAGACATCAATGGCAGGATTGTCCGGCGTACCATGGAAGGTCGCCCTGCCTTTCCGGATAATCAGCTTCTGACCGTAAGCACTGAAAATGCCATCTACGGTATTGATATTGCCATTGAGCTTCAGCTGGTCTCCTGCCTGGGATGATGCGGTAATCCGCCCTGCAAGACGGGTTTCCACGCCCATTCCTTCCAACATGAAATGGTCGCCCAGACCTGCCGTGACATTGAAGCGGAATGGTGATGACGCTTCCTTTTTCGGTGGTCTGCCAAGCACAACTACATCTTTACTTCGGGTAACACCAGAAAGGTCATTCAAGACAATCCTTGCCTTGTCAATGTGCAGGTTGCCCGTCAGGTTCAATCCCTTGTCATCAAGTGTAAAAACACCATCCCCTGTCAGGACAACCTGACGGTCTACATTGGATAATGCCAGCAGATGGTCTGCATGCAGTTTGAGCGTGCTGTTGACCATACCGTTCTGCATGGATGTGCCACCGCCAATCTGTAGGCGGCCTTCTTCACCATAAATGATACCTTTTGTGACAGTCAGGCGATTTCCTTCCAATGACGCAGACAGTTCCCCACGGTCAAGATGGATGCCATTGCTTGGCCAATCAACACCAAGGTCATGTGCTGCAACGGTACCTGATAGGCGGGGTGTTCCCAAGGTTCCCGAACCACGGATATCTGCTGACAGGGAACCACTCAAATCCAAGTCCGGTTGACCTGTCAGGAAACCAATCCACCGGATGGAAGGCATGTCTGATTTCAGCGTCAGCTGTATCGGACTGTCCTTGAAAATCCCCCAATTGCCGTTCCGGTACGCCTGACGGATCTTCAAGGTCGCATTAGCCTCACCCATACGGTTGCTGGAAGCATGAAGACGGAAGTCCATATTGCTGTTGCTGAACAAAGCCCGCATGTCCAATGAAGTCAGCCGCAGGCGGATACGGTTTTCCTCACTGGTCAATGTGATGTCACCATCCTCACGGTAAATATGTGCCTCACCGTTCAAGGCATGGTCTGCCCGCAACGACCAGTCTCCACCCAAAGTCAGGGTACTGTCCACTGTTGCACTGGCATCATCAGACAAGGACAACAGCCAACTCAAGGGGATGCTCCTTGCATTGCCTGACGTTTCAAGCCGGGAATATTTCTTAACCAGTTTATCCAGATTCAGCCGTCCACCACCTACATCCAATGTCAGCCCCTCAATGGAAAAGACATCTGAAGATGCGAAACGCAATGCGGCAGAACCTGATATGGCGAATGGCTTTTCACCACGGTTCTCCAACTGCTCAAGGGAACCCACCCATTCACCGCCAGCCGTCACCCCGCCTGAAAGCTGGGTCATCAAATCGAAATGGCTGCTCTTTGCAGAAGCATGTAATGTATGAGAACGCCAAGCTCCTTCTGAACGAAAATTCAACGATGACCAATGTGTACCTGCAACCGTCACCTGCTCAGCAGAAAGACGGGTATCAATCCTGTCTGAAAGCGTTGTACCGAAAGCGGCTTCCAACTGAAGGTCATGTGCCCCGACCAAATCCGCCAGCATAAAATCATGCCCAGTCAGTGTCAGCCTGCCCTGCAAGGTATCCAAAGGTCCTGACAATGTTCCGGAGCCCGTCAATGCCCCCTTGAAACCTTGACCGATAATCCCTAAGGCAGGTGCATTGAGTTTCCAATCCAGCTGACCGCCTGTTTTGCCCAATCTGCCGGAAGCGGAGAACGTATTTGCCCCTAATGCCAGATTGATGGTGGCATCCGTGATTTCCCTGCCCCTGACCTGAACCTTGCCTTGACCGGAAACTGACTGGTTGAACAAAGCGCTCGGTCCAAAATTGAAGGCAAGGTCTGCTTTCCACTCCGGTTTGAGTGCACCTGAAGCATCAAAATCAACATTCAGATTGGATGGTGGCAATTTGCCCAACGCAGCAAAATTGAAATGACTGATACTGCCTTTCAGTGAGAAATCCTTGTCCTCATCCAGATTCAGATGGCCTTTCATCGCCATGGAACCGCTATTTGCCATCAGCAGGCATTCTTTCAGTTCAATCAGGTCTCCTTCTTTCAGCACATCCGCCTTCAACCAGACATGGCTTTCACCAAGGTCAATCGTCACTTTCTGTTTTTCATCAACACGGTGGTATCCGACACTGCCAGCCGCATGGGTTGGACGTAGTTTCTCAGTGATACCCTGTAGATTGAACCTTCCTGCCTTCAGGCTGATGGTGGTTTCAGGCTCAGAAAAAATACCGGTGCCCGAGAAAATACCTCCTTTGCCAAAGTCAATCACCAAAGGAGACAGCCTGACAACATCGACATTGCCGCCGATGGTTGCCCGGACAGCACGGATTGGTAGCCTGTTGTTTTCAATGGGTCCTGACTGCCCATTTTCCACCTGTATGAATCCTTCAATCGAATGGTCATCATGCGCCAGGATATGAGCCTTGGCTTCAAATCCCGCAACCGGCCAGGTTTCATCAATCTTGGCGGGATTGATGCCCGATGCGGTGAGATCCAATGAATCAAACATGAACGGCGCAAAGGGTGTCACTGTTGCTTTCAGGTCGCCCGTTGCCCCATAACCATTGAGTGATACCGCCAGCTGTATCCTGTCGAGGACACCGCCAACATCCACTGCCATATGAGCATCGATATCCGCATTGTCGAAACGTGCCTTGCCTAACAAGGCAAACGGTTTTGCCATCTGCAAAGCGGCATCTATCGCCACATTGCCAAAAGGGCTGTCAAAACCAAGCGCTTTCACCTGCCATTCACCATCCTCCGCCAGAACGGAACAACGGATATTCGCAAGTGTGGCACCGACTCCCATCTTCTTCACAGACAGGAAATCAATGGCAACCTGTTGGATAGCGAGTGATACTGGTGGCGCCAAGGAATCCGGCAGTTTCAAGGGTTCATCCGAAGAACGTTTCAGATCAATATCGAGTGATGTGACAGACAGCTCATCAATATCTGCCTTGCCATGCACCAGATACAAGGGATTCCAACGGAACACCAGTCCTCTTACGGTAATGTCCCGTTCCCGTCCCTCATAAACGACTTTTTCCGCTTTCAGTTCATGGAACAGGGATCCAGATGTTTCCACAAAAGTGATTTTCTCGCCTTTTGCGGCAACCACACTTTCAACAATCCATTCAATCGCCCAACGCTGGCTGCACAAAATCAACAGACAGAACATCAACCCGACAGGCGTCAAAGCGAACAGCAACCGCCTTTTTGTCCAGAATTGCCGAAAACGAGTCAGAAACGCAGCCATCAGAAAGTCAGCCCAAATGAAAAGTGCAGATGGAAATTGCCGGTCTTTTCACCATATGCCAAATCTACCCCGATAGGTCCGGCAGGGCTTTTCCATCGGACACCCACACCATACCCCACAGCATAATCCATATCTGCCCATTTATCTGTAACATTGCCGGCATCCACAAAAAACGCCAGCCCCCAGGCATCCCAGAAATAATGCTGGTATTCAAGGCTGCCGACAGCCAGATAACGGCCACTGACAACCGCTTCTCTCCGACGGATCCCCAAGCTTTCATAAGAATAGCCTCGGACAGACTGGTCACCGCCAGCCCGGAACATCACAGTTGACGGCACCCCTTTTTTCTCATCTGACAGCACAGCGCCCAACTCACCCCGGACAATGATATCGCCCCGTTGCCCGACACGATGGTAATAACGACCTTTCAGATAACCTCGGAGAAACGACTCATCCGTCAGCATGCCTTCGACTGCACCGCCAACCTGCGCTTCAATCTGATACCCTTCTGTTGGCGCAAAACGGTTGTCCAGATGCCGTTTGATAAGACCATATGTTACTGGTAAGGCTTCTGGACACTCGTCTTTGTCTCCCTCAATACGGTCATGCTCGTTCAGATATTCCAGCATGACATACTGTTCAAAACGGGGGCTTCCCCATGCCCTCCGGGCATTCAAGCCAACAGTCCTTGTATCCAATCCCCGGAAATCAGAACGGTCATAGGCGGCCCCGAAACTGTCACGGAACCCATCTTCATTTTCAGGCAGGTAAACATCAGCTTTAGCCGTCTGCTGCCGATCCTGGACAACAACAGAACTCTTCAGATGCCAGTCCTGCCTGATGAAATTGAAATTTTCATAAGTCAGGCTTGCCCGCTCACGGGTATCCGTACTGTAACCGACACCAATAGCAGCATGTTTCTGGTAATTTTCATGCACCTTGACAATAACCGGGATTTCATCAGCTCCAGTCTCAAGATCGGCAACAACATCGGCACCATTGAAATAACCGCTGTCGAGCAGCCTGGACTGGAAACGCTGCAACCGGTTCTCATCATAGACACTGCCTTTTTTCGGTGGATGCAAGCCACGGATGACCTGTTCACTGTATCGCCTTAGACCGATAATCACCGTTTCACCAAACCGGACTTCCCTGCCACTGTCCATTTCGATTTCCAGTTGGGCAGAATGTGTTTCTGGATCCACAACCACTTGGGTATGTTTGATGGTTGCCCGTGGATAACGTGTCCGGGACAGTTCTTTGAACAAAGCCAGTTTTGCCGTTTCCCAATCTTCCATACGGAAAATGGTTCCGACAGGCATTTTCCACCCTTTTTTCAGCCCTTCTTCACCCGGAAAACTGCTTCCTGATTTTGTTCCAACCACATCCCCTTCAAAAGTGATTTTGACATCGGTCACTTTAACCGGTTTTCCGGGATTGACGGAGATGACAACTTTCCGGTCACCCCATTCCCCCAATAACTGGGTTTCTACTTCAGGCGAATAATAGCCTTCAGTTTCCATCAATTCACGCACTTCAGCCGGTGCTGCCCGGTACATCCTGAGGAGCTGACGGTCATTCATTTCAGCGTTATGCTGCCACTTGGAAATACTCAGATTGCTCTGAAGCATACTGCTGATGTTCAGAGGTGCCTCGATTTTCACGGTATAAGTGAATTTCTGTAGACTTTTATCGACCGTCTTGCCTGCCGTATCGTTGGAATTGGACGTTTCCTTCGCATGGGCTGAAAAAGACAGTCCCATCAGCATCAGGACAACGACAGATAGTAGGAAACGCCATATGGCATCTGACCTGACTTGATGTCCCCTGTTAATGAAATACGCCATTGGGAAAAGCCTCTTGGATAACCGAAGAAAACATCCTGAATATTAAACTGTTACCATTATCGTCCAAACTGAAGAAGATATTTCAAACAAACTGAAAAAAGCCAAAAATTC
>JBJEXA010000168.1:0-2145 GCA_051885335.1 Oxalobacter sp.
ATGGTCCCTACGTTAACGTGCGGCTTCGTACGTTCGTATTTTTCCTTTGCCATTTTTAATTTTCCTTAAAAGAACGAATTATTGATTTTCAGATAGATTCAGTTGAATTTTTGATTAAATCATTTTGCCCGTGCGCTGACAATAGCCTCGGTCACATTTTTCGGTGCTTCCGCATAATGCTTGAATTCCATAGTGTATGTCGCGCGGCCCTGGGTCTGCGAACGCAGAGAAGTTGCATAGCCGAACATTTCAGACAACGGAACTTCTGCCTTGATGATCTTGCCACCACCGCCAGCCATATCTTCCATGCCTTGGACCATACCACGACGGGAAGAAAGGTCACCCATAACTGTACCAGCATATTCTTCAGGGGTTTCTACTTCAACCTTCATCATAGGTTCCAAGATAACTGGGTTTGCCTTACGGCAGCCATCCTTGAACGCCATGGATGCAGCCATACGGAATGCATTTTCGTTGGAGTCAACATCATGGTAAGAACCGAAGAACAGGGTAACCTTGACATCCACAACAGGATAACCTGCCATGACACCGGAATTCAGGGATTCACGAACACCCTTTTCAACAGCTGGGATGAATTCGCGGGGGACGACACCACCCTTGATAGCATCGACAAACTCGAAGCCTTTGCCTGGTTCCTGTGGCTCCAGTTTCAGGACAACATGACCATACTGCCCACGGCCACCGGACTGCTTGACGAACTTCGCTTCAGAAGAATCACAGTTAGAACGGATGGTTTCACGGTAAGCAACCTGTGGTTTACCGATAGTCGCTTCAACGCCGAATTCCCGGCGCATACGGTCAACAATGATATCCAGATGCAATTCGCCCATACCAGCAATAATCGTCTGACCGGACTCTTCGTCAGAGTAAACACGGAAAGAAGGATCTTCCTGTGCCAGACGGCTCAGTGCAAGCGCCATCTTTTCTTGATCAGCCTTGGTCTTGGGTTCTACTGCCTCAGAAATGACCGGGTCAGGAAATTCCATCCTTTCGAGGATAATCGGTGCGGATGGGTCACACAAAGTTTCACCAGTTGTCGCTTCTTTCAAACCGACAGCCGCAGCAATATCACCTGCAACAACTTCCTTGATCTCCTCACGCTGGTTGGCATGCATCTGCAGGATACGACCAATACGTTCCTTCTTGCCTTTGATTGGATTCAGAACAGTATCACCGGAATTGACAACGCCGGAATAGACACGGAAGAAAATCAGCTGCCCAACAAATGGGTCAGTCATCAACTTGAACGCCAGTGCGGAGAATTTTTCATCATCAGAAGCACGGCGGGAAGCAGGCTGATCGAACTCGTCAACCCCCTTGACATCAGGAATATCAACAGGAGAAGGCAGATAGTCAATCACAGCATCCAACATTGCCTGAACACCTTTGTTCTTGAAAGCGGTACCACACATCATTGGCACGATTTCACCGTCAATAGTCCGCTGACGCAACGCCTTTTTGATGTCTTCTTCTGGCAGATCACCGTTTTCCAAGAATTTCTCCATCAGTTCTTCACTGGATTCCGCAGCGGTTTCAACCAGTTTCTCACGCCATTCCTGAGCCTGATCCTGCAAGTTGGCAGGAATATCACGGTATTCAAACTTGACACCCTTGGACTCATCATCCCAATAGATGGCCCTCATCTTGACAAGGTCAATGACACCTTCGAAATTGTCTTCAGCACCGATAGGCACCTGGACAGGAACAGGATTCGCTTTCAGACGGGAACGCATCTGGTCGTAGACTTTATAGAAATTCGCGCCGGTACGATCCATCTTGTTGACAAACGCCAGACGTGGGACATGGTATTTGTTTGCCTGGCGCCAGACAGTTTCAGACTGAGGCTGAACACCGCCTACTGCACAGTAAACCATGCAGGCACCATCAAGGACGCGCATGGAACGTTCAACTTCGATGGTAAAGTCAACGTGTCCCGGGGTATCAATGATATTGATACGGTGCTGGGGGTAATTACCACCCATGCCAGACCAGAAACAGGTCGTTGCAGCAGAAGTAATGGTGATGCCACGCTCCTGTTCCTGTTCCATCCAGTCCATAGTTGCCGCACCATCATGGACCTCACCTAGCTTGTGGTTGACACCAGTATAAAAAAGAATGCGTTCC